>JAFZRK010000032.1 GCA_017619905.1 Bacillota bacterium | reverse complement strand
GTAGTCCGGCACCACGGGCTCGCCGAAACGCTCCAGCTCCACGTTCTGGCTGTCATCCTTACCGATGGGACCGGACGGATCGATGATGTTCGGTATCACCATCATGCGCTTTGTGAGCTCTGCCTGGGATTCTTCCTCCTGCTTTTCCAGCGCGGCAAGCTCGTCCGCTATCTCGGCCACCTTCTTCTTGGCTTCCTCGGCCTTGTCCTTAAGACCCTGCTTCATGAAGCCGCCTATCTCGCGGCTTACGGTGTTGCGCAGCGCCCTGAGCTCGTCGCCGCGGGTCTTGGCCGCGCGCAGCTGCTCGTCCAGCGCTATCACCTCGTCCACCAGCGGAAGCTTTTCGTCCTGGAACTTCTTCCTGATGTTCTCCTTAACGGCCTCGGGGTTGTTTCTTACGAATCTGATGTCTAACATTTTATCTCCTTCTTGGATGCGGCCGCACGTCAGGCGCCCGTTCCTGCTGCATTCGTAATGACTTATTTTACCACAGCAGGCGGCTTTGCGTAACACTTTTTAAGTAAAGACGCGGCATTTTGTTACTTTTCCTTCATGTCCGCGTCGTATATAATTGAGGAGAGGTGAGATGATGAGATCTTCGGCGAAGAGGGCGTCTGCCCTGATACTTGCATCCATAATGATCTTCGTTCTGGCAGGCTGCGGCAAAACGGCCGGGCCTGTCTCTGCGGAAACGCTCGAAAGCGGAGAGTCCCGCGCGGCAGACTTTGCCTTAAGACTGATCTCAGCCTGCAGGGAAAAGGGGGACAACACTCTTGTCTCCCCGCTTTCGGTCATGGCTGCTCTGTCCATGACGGCAAACGGCGCTGAAGGAAACACGCTCGCACAGATAGAGAAGGTGCTTGGCTTCAGCAGGGACGAGCTCAACGGATTCCTTCAGAGCTACAGGAACTATCTGGCCGCCGCACAAGGCGGAGAGCTCAGGAGCGCCGACTCTGTCTGGTATACGGACGACGCGGACTTTGCAGTAAACAAGGAGTATCTGAAGGTCTGCACAGACAGCTTCGGGGCGGAGAGCTTCAGGACCCGTTTCGACAGTTCCGCAAAGGACGCGATAAACAACTGGGTCAGCAGGAAAACGAAAGGGCTTATCCCCGGCATCCTGGACCAAATATCTGAAGATGCCCTGGTTTATCTTGTTGACGCTCTCGCATTCGAAGCCGAGTGGGAGGATGTTTACAGAAAGGATCAGGTGCACAGCGGAACGTTCACCTGCGCGGACGGAACGACTCAAAGCGCCGACTACATGTTCAGTTTCGAAGGTAAATACCTGGAAACGGAAAACGCCGTCGGATTCATAAAAAACTATAAAAAGGGCGACTTCGCTTTTGCGGCGCTCCTTCCAAAGGACGGCTGCACGCCGGACGATGTGATCGCTTCTCTAGACGGAAGCAGCCTTATAATGCTGCTGTCCTCTCCGGAGGAGACCAGCGTCCATGCAAACGTGCCGAAGTTCGAGATCAGCTTTGACGCAGATCTTGCCGGAACTCTTGCCGGCATGGGAATAACCGATGCCTTTGACATGAGCAAGGCGGATCTGAGCGGAATAGGAACATCCCGGCAGGGCCCGGTCTACATAAACAGGGTCCTGCACAAGACTTACATATCCGTATTTGAGAAGGGGACTAAGGCAGGCGCAGCAACAGCAGTGGAGATGACCTCCGGCGCCAACCCCAACAGCATTAAGCAGGTCTGGCTCAACAGGCCGTTTGTATTCATGCTCATAGACAGGACTACTGATATCCCGTTCTTCATAGGCGTTGTAGAGGAAGTAATATGAACTGGTCTGCAGAAAGAAATAGAACTGTCTTTATTCTCTGCGGTATCGTAGTGATAATTCTGGCCGCGGTTCTTCTGGTCTTCGGCGGAAAGCAGAGCGAGCCGCCCAAGCTTACAGTCTCCAACGAGTACGGCAACAAAATAAGCGCCCAGAGGGGCACATACAACTGGAAACACGGCTCTTCCGACGTTATTGCGGACAGTGCCGGGCCGCTGGCCCTCTACAACCTGGGCGAACTGCCGGGCATTGAGGCGTCGGAGAACGACGACTACAGCCTTACTCTTAAGTTCGGCAAAGATCCGCAATCCGTGACTGTCGTGATCTACCCGGTCAGCGCCGCCCGGACCGAGGACTACACCACTATTATGCAACGTGAGCCCGTCGGCAAGCAGTCAGAATACAAGTTCTCCATACCTTCGGATTCGGACGAAAGATTCGTCGTCAGCGTGCTCGCCACCTGGACGGAAGGCGAAGCCTATTACTATTTCTACACTACGCCGTAGACCAGAGAGATCTATTTCTTTACAAAAAACGACGCGGCAAACAGCAGGATCATCACGGCCAGATACCCTTTGTAGAACGCGTGCAGCTGCTCCACGGTGAAGGGCAGCGTGATGGTGGAATCCATGGAAAAGAACGCGAACACCACGAAGGCGGCCGCGATGATCAGCATGATAAGACTTGCGATCCTGAGTTTTCTCCTCATCTGTTTCTTACGATCTGGCGCCTAGATATTTGATGAAAACGATCCGAATGCCCTGCTGAGCGCCGCGAACTCCTCTATGGAAAGCGTCTCCGGTCTGCGCTGAGGATCTATGCCCGCAGAGGCCAGGATGCTTGAAATTTCATCCTTTGAGAGCATGTGACTGATATTTGGTTGCTGATTCCCTGCGCCTTTTACGCCGGATTTTCCCGGAACTGAATACCCTGCCAGCGAATTGAGAAGCGTCTTCCTTCTCTGCGAGAACGCCGCCTTTACAAGAGCGAAGAACTGCGGCTCCTCTTCCGGAGCGAGCAGCCGCTCTTTTTTCAGCTTCATGTTCACCACGGCGGAATCCACCTTGGGCCGCGGAGTAAAGTACTCCGCCGGCACATCCAGAACGTGGTCGCAGTCCGCATAATACTGCAGGCTTATTGAGAGCACGCCGTAGTCCTTGCCGCCGGGACCGGCCACTATGCGCTCGGCCACCTCTTTCTGCACCATCACTGTGATGCTCTCCGCCGGGACGTTCTTTTCCAGGATCCCCAGCAGTATCGGCGTGGTTATGTAGTAAGGCAGATTGCCCACGATGCGCAGAACGCCGCCGGCTTCCACGGCTCCGTCCGCCGCACCGGTCCTCCCGCCTTCCGAGTTCTCATCGGCGCTGCGCTGCCCAAACACCACCCTGCTCCAGTCGAACTTAAGGATGTCCTCGTTTATGACCTCCACATTGGGCGCTCCGGCAAGGTTGCCCCTGAGCAGCGGTATCACGTCCGGATCCAGTTCTACAGCTATCACGCGGCCTGCACGTTCAGCCAAAGTGCAGGTGAGAGCGCCCTTTCCGGGACCTATCTCCACCACCGTGTCCTCCGGCCCGGCTCCGCACGCGTCCGCTATCGCCTCTATGATCTGCGGGTCGCTTATGAAATTCTGCCCGAGGGCCTTCTTGGCCCTGAAATCCGCCATTCTCTCTCCTGAAAAGACATGATAATAAAAGGGACCGTTCTCCCGGAAAGTGGAACAGAGAACCGTCCCCTATTCTTCTTTTGGTTCTGCAGGGACCAGGATGTAGACCGTCTCGCCCGGGAAGATCATCCTCAGGTGCGTCCTGGCCTGCTGCTCTATGTATTCATCCGTCTGGACGCGGGCCAGCTCGTCCTCCAGCTGCTCCAGGCGCTCCCGGAGGATGTCCAGCTGCCTCTGAGCCGCTGCCTTCTGGCGCCTCAGCTCCATTATCCTTAGCACAGACTGCCCGAAGATCACTGCTACCACAATAAGCACCAGGACGGTGATCGCCAGCATCCTTCTGCGCCTCTTTGCCCTGAGCGCAGCTTCCGCGCTTTTCCTTTCCTGCTGCTCCTTCTTCGCGCGCTGAGCCTCCCGGGCCTCGCGGCGTTCGCGCTGCCGGTTGGATATCGCGTTCTGCAGTATGTCTTCCTTGAAGTAGTCCTGTGCCAAAACGTTGCCCCTTTTCTAAACATTTATTTTATCATAAATGACCGGTGTTGCAAATAAAAAAGACCGGAGCATGTTTCAGCTCCGGCCTGATCCTTTACTTTGGGTCCTTAAGGACTGTCCGCTGTATTACAGCTGCGGGCCTGCGGCTGCAAGGCTCTTGCCCTTCTCGGTGGTCTCGTACTTCTTGAAGTTCTTGATGAACCTTCCGGCCAGATCCCTGGCCTTCTCGTCCCACTCTGCGCGGTTCTGGTAGGTGTCGCGCGGATCCAGGATGCCCCAGGCCACGCCGTCGAGCTGCGTGGGCACCTCAAGATTGAAGTACGGGATCTTCTTGGTGGGCGCATTGTTGATGTTTCCGTTCAGGATGGCGTCGATTATTCCGCGGGTATCCTTTATGGAGATGCGCTTGCCGGTGCCGTTCCAGCCGGTGTTCACCAGGTAAGCCTTGGCGCCGCTCTTCTGCATCCTCTTGACGAGCTCTTCGCCGTACTTTGTGGGCGGGAGCTCCAGGAAAGCCTGGCCGAAGCATGCGGAGAAGGTAGGAGTGGGCTCGGTTATGCCGCGCTCAGTCCCTGCCAGCTTGGCGGTGAATCCGGAGAGGAAGTAGTACTGGGTCTGCTCGGGATCGAGGATGGATACCGGGGGCAGAACTCCGAAAGCGTCGGCGGAAAGGAATATTACGTTCTGAGCTGCCGGGCCTGCGGAGATGGGCCTTACC
>JAFZRK010000031.1 GCA_017619905.1 Bacillota bacterium | reverse complement strand
CTTATGCGCGGATACGACCCGGACTGCCTGCCCATGGGCGCCGGAGGCTGCAATCTCTGCAAGAAATGCACCTACCCGGACGAGCCCTGCAGATTCCCGGACAAAGCGTTCACGTCCATGGAGGCCTACGGCCTGTTCGTGGCCGCGGAGTGCAAGAAAGCGGGGCTGGAGTACAACTACGGACCCAACACACTCACCTACAGTTCCTGCATACTGTTCAACGACTGATCGATCAAGCATTCGCTATTAATGCGGTCCGGCCGCAGAACGGCCGGCCGTTCAAATCTTATAAAAGGAGGTCTGCGTCATGACAGACTGCGATCACAACTGCTCCGGCTGCGGCGTTTCCGGCTGCGGCGAGCGCGAAGAGCCCGATTTCAGGGCATATCTCAACGAAAACTCAAGCGTAAAGAAAGTGTTCGGCGTCGTTTCCGGCAAAGGCGGCGTCGGCAAGAGCATGATAACCGGCCTGCTTGCCTGCGCGGCCGCGAAAGCGGGTCTTAAGACCGCCGTCATGGACGCGGACATCACCGGACCGTCCATACCTACGGCGTTCGGTCTTTCCCAGCAGCTGGACGGCGGCGAGTTCGGCATGATCCCGGCCGTCACCCGCCTGGGCATAGACGTGGTGTCGCTCAACCTGCTTCTGGAGGACAAGTCGGACCCGGTCGTCTGGCGCGGGCCCATACTCGGCGGAGTGGTTAAGCAGTTCTGGTCCGAGGTGCTCTGGGAGGATGAGGACGTAATGTTCATAGACATGCCCCCGGGGACCGGCGACGTAGCGCTCACCATATTCCAGAGTCTGCCGCTGGAAGGCATCGTAGTCGTTACCAGCCCGCAGGAGCTCGTCGGAATGATAGTCGAGAAGGCCGTAAAGATGGCCAACCTGATGAACATTCCGGTGATAGGCCTTGTGGAGAACATGAGCTACATCAAGTGCCCGGACTGCGGAAAGATCATCCGTCCGTTCGGCGAGAGCCACATCAAGAAGCTTGCGGTGCAGTACGGCATCCCGCACGTGGCGGAGATGGCTATCGACCCGGAGCTTGCCAAAGCCGTGGACGAAGGCCGCATAGAAGAGATAAAGGACAACCCGCTGGATAAGTTCGCGAAAGAGATCCTGTAGGATCCCGGGCAGTTCGCGAAAGAGATCCTGCAGGGCTGCAGGGGCGCGCATGATAACGGTACACGGAATAAAACTGAAGCTGGGGACAGGCACGGACAAGCTGCTCCGCAAGGCGGAGAGGCAGCTTGGTCTTGACGCGGGCGACATCGAGTCCGTCCGCATAGTGAAGGAGTCTCTGGACGCGCGCGAAAAACCGGCGCTGTACCGTGTGTTCAGTCTGGAGCTGGAAAGCAAAAAAACGGACGAATCGCTGATCGAATCGTGCAATAGGGCAAATATACGCTATACCGCGGAAAACCCCGTCAGATTTGAAATTAAGGCGTTACAGAGGCATACGGAAGCGTCTGCCGGCCAAACCGCTTTACAGAATACCGAGAATCTGCCCCGACCGGTGGTCGTCGGCTTCGGACCCTGCGGCATATTCGCGGCGCTCGCCCTGGCGGAGTACGGTCTTCGGCCGGTAGTCCTGGAGCGCGGCGGCCACATGGACGAACGCGTTGCCGCAGTGGAAAGATTCTGGAACGGCGGACCGCTGGACCCCGAGTGCAACGTACAGTTCGGCGAGGGCGGCGCGGGGACTTTCTCCGACGGCAAGCTGACCACGGGCACGAAGTCGCCCTACGCGAGATGGATACTGGAGAACTTCGTGGACGCGGGAGCGTCGCCGGAGATACTATACAAGCAGAAGCCGCACATAGGCACCGACGTCCTGCGGGGCGTGGTCGTCAACCTGCGCAAAAAGATCGAAGGGCTGGGCGGCGAGGTCCGCTTCGGCTGCAAGCTGACGGAAGTGCTTACCGAAGACGGCGCGGTCTGCGGCGTCAAATACATTCAGGTCGGCGCCGAAAAGATCCTGTCAACTGACACGGTAGTCCTGGCGCTGGGTCACTCCGCGCGCGACACCATACGTTCGCTGTACGCGGGCGGTCTTAAGATGGAGCAGAAGCCCTTCTCCATGGGCGTGCGCATAGAGCATCCGCAGCGGCTGATAGACCTTGCGCAGTACGGCGCTCCGCACGAAGAGCTGGGCATCGGCCCGGCGGACTATAAGCTTAACATTAAGACCTCGAGCGGGCGCGGCGTGTACACATTCTGCATGTGCCCCGGCGGCTACGTAATAAACGCGTCGTCGGTACCCGGAATGCTTGCGGTGAACGGCATGAGCAACTCCGACCGCGGCTCAGGCACGGCTAATTCCGCCCTGCTTGCGGACGTACTGCCGGAGGACTACGATTCCGACCACCCTCTGGCCGGCGTGGCGTTCCAGGAAAAGTACGAGCGCCTGACCTGCGAGTTCGGCAACGGGAAGCCGCCAAAGCAGACCGTCGGCAGTTTCCTCGGAAAAAAGACCTGCGCGGACTGCGGTCCCTCGGCCGCTCAGATCGACCTTTCAAAGTGCCTGCCGGGATTCGTTACTGACGCCCTGCGCGAAGCCCTGCCCAAACTCGGCAGAAAGCTTCAGGGGTTCGACTCCCCTGACGCGCTGCTGACCGCCATCGAGAGTCGTTCCAGCAGCCCCGTTCGCATAAAAAGAGATCCCGAGACACTTCAAGCAACTTCAGCATGCAGCAACGCTGACGACCTGACCATACGCGGACTCTACCCCGCGGGCGAAGGCGCGGGCTACGCCGGAGGAATAATGTCCGCGGCGGCAGACGGTGTGCGCATAGCGGTCAGGATCGCAGAATCCCTGAGCTGACCGCGCAGGATCCCAGCCAACAATACCATGGACCAACCTCCTGGGCTCCCCTGCCCTGGCTTTTTACTGTTGACAATCTCGATATTCGAGAATATAATCAACATGTAAACTCGATATTCGAGATAAGGAGGCGCCGCGTGCCCAGACCCAAGTACCAGACATTGACAGAGCAGATGTTCTACGTGCTCCTCTGCCTTACGGAGGAGCGCTGCGGCATGGACATGCTCCAGCTGATCCCGGAGATAACGGACGGCCGCGTCACCGTCGGCTCGGGCACGCTCTACGACCTGCTGGACCAGTTCCTGGACGCCGGTCTCATCCGCGAGACAAAACGCGAAGGCCGCAGGCGCAGCTACAAGATCAGCGGCAACGGCATCGATCTGCTTAAAAAAGAGTATTCGCGCATCTGCGCGCAGATATCCGACTACGAGAAGTTCACCGGGGAGGGCCTGAAATGATAAAAACAATAAGAAGGCCCAACCTGTTCTCCTTATACGACCGCAGCGGCATAGTCCGCTACCTTAAGAAGATGGCTGCCAGGGGCTGGCTGCTCTGCGACATGCACCCCTTCGTCTGGAAGTTCCGCCGCACAGAACCGCGGGCTCTTGAATTCTCCGTGATCTACGACCGCAAAGGCGACGACTACGACTTCCGCGCTTCGGACCGCCAGAAGGGCATGGTCGAGATGGGTGAGGAAGCCGGCTGGAACCTTACAGCCGCAACGTCCACGATGCAGGTCTTCTGGACGGACGATCCTGATACGGTCCCGATGCAGACGGATCCAGTCTCCGAGCTGGACAGCATATCGGCCATCATGCGCAGGACTATCCGTTACGAGATCATCATTCTTGCCATCCTTGTAGGGATGCGGCTCCTGCAGGCCGGCACGTATATGCGCGTCATCCTTATAGACATGCTTACGGACAGCTCGTTCGTTTCCGGATACGCTGCCTTGCTGCTTCTGATAGTCGCTGCGGCCGCAGAATGGATCATGTATTTTGCGTGGCGCCGGAAAGCGGAGCGCGCCGCGCAGACCGGCGGCTTCGTGGATACCCCTCCCACCCGCGTCATAACCATATTCTTGATCGTACTGGTCGCGGCGTTCCTGATCAGCCAGATCGCACCGTTCCTGAAAGACTACCCCAAAGTGACTCTGGCCATCCTGATCCCGACGGTCGTAACGCTGGGCGCAATGTCCGCTGCCATGGCTCTTGCGGTCAGAATACTGAAAAACAAGGGCTTCAGTCCCACTAAGAACCGCCTTATAACTGCAGGCGCGGGCTTTGTCGTGGGTGTGGTCCTGATCTATGTTTTCGTCAGTATATCGGGGACGCTTGCCCTGCCGACGGAACCGGAGGACTATTCGTTGGATCTCCCTGTCGAAGTATCCATAGACGGGATCCCCGGCGCGCCCGCGGGGAGCTATAAAACAACGCAGAAACACAAAGCCACATTCATCGCTGAGAGCCATATAGTAGAGCAGGACGCGACGGACGGAAGCGGCAGCGCACCGTACATGCATTACCGCATCACCGAGATCAAAACGGGACTGTTTAGAAATTCAATCATAATGAAAGCCATGAATCAGTTCAGCAGCGGCAGAAGCGTGACGGAGAACGCTTCGCTTTGGGGCGCTGACCGGGCGCTGCAGGCGACCGTCTATAGCGGAACGCGCAGTAATTACATGCTGGTCTACGGCAATTACATCCTGGACATCGACTTCAGCTGGAAGCCGACTGCGGAGCAGAAAGCGCATATAGGGCAGATAATGCAGAGCATCGTTTCCGGGCAGTGAGCGGCGCGGATCCGACTGGTTTCCCGCTCTTTACGCGTCTGCGGCGTACGCGGACATCAATGATTCGAAAATAACAAAAAAACAGTAGACAAACCCCTGTCCTGTCTGTATAATCTTTATTGCTCCGCTTGGAGCGCAACTGAATACGGTGCCTTGGTCAAGTGGTCAAGACGCTAGCCTCTCACGCTGGAATCAGGGGTTCGACTCCCCTAGGCACTACCAATTCACAGAACCCTGCAATTTCAATGGTTGCGGGGTTTTTCGTTGCAATTTCAAGGGGTTCCGGTCGTGGCTCGTTGTTAATCGTTTGCACTCGTTTGCACTCGTTTGCACTCGTTCGACATAAAAAGACAACAAAAAGACAACACGAAGACAACGCGGGCGATACAGCCAACATGAAGACAACAAAAAATGCCCCCCGGAGAGGTCAAACCGGGAGGCAAAAACAAGGGGAGTATGAAATGTTCTCTCAGAAGGGGAAGACGTACAAAAACCTTCTGAGAGTTGGTCTGCTATTTGACCCGGAGGACCTGTCCTGTGTAGATCAAGTTCGGGTTTGCTATGTTGTTCCATGCGACGAGTTGGGCTACGGTCGTGCCGTACTTCTTGGCGATCTTGGAAAGGTTGTCGCCACGCTTGACAGTATAGTAGACCTTTTCCGGCTCTGGCGGTGTCGGTGGCTGCGGTTCGGGGTTCTTGTACCCTACAATCAATTTCTGCCCTACATAGATAAGGTTCGGGTTGGCGATGTTGTTCCACTTCACGAGGTCTGCTATGGTGCAGCCGAACTTCTTGGCTATCTTGTAGAGAGCGTCGCCACGGACGACTGTGTAATAGACAGGCGTTTCGGGTGTCGGGGGTGTCGGCTGCTCGGAATAGTCTATCCAGGGGAGCTTGCCGTAAGCCGCCCAACCGACAGTAGCCGGAAGAAGCGCACCCTTGTACTGATAGCGTTTGCCGTTCTCGTTGACATAGGAGAGGATAACTCCCCCACCCCACTTCGGCGTACATTCGACCACATTGTAGGTCTTGGAGTTTATGATCCGTTCTCCGATGTAGATACCTGCGTGTCCTTTGTCGGTCGAAAGCATAAACGCCCCCACGGGTATCTCTTTGGAGAAGTCCGTGGAGATTTCGGAGCAGCAGGACAGTATCTTCGAGCCGCCCCAGTCGCCAAGCCCCGTAGTGCCGTTATACGGCTGATAGTAGCCGACCTTGCTGCTCTCGTGCCAGCCCCAGATTAAGGACTTCGGCAAGTTCCAGCAGTCCCAACTATAATAGTCGCCGTGCTGATAGCCGAGGTTGTAGGGGTAGGTGTTATTGTACTTGGTCGGCAGACCTGTTATGTGTATAAGCAGGTCGTGGAACTCTTTGGCGGTATATACAACTTTGTAAGCCAAGCTGTTTTGTTTTTCTGAAGTCCTCCTTTTCCTGATAGCCAAGCTTATTAAGCAGATCTACCATACGCTGCCATGCAGAATGGCTTGTAGATGTCCGGTGAGCCGTGTAAAGTATTCGCTCGCCGTTCTCAAGACCGTGCAGAGCTCTTGCAAGGACGCTTTCGCTCTTGCCGTTTCGCCTGGGCACAGCATAGCCATAGCTGATGTGCGTCCAGAGCTTACCGTCATAGGCCATCATGTCCTTTACCAGACTGGCCTGCCACGGTTCGAGCTTCCGCCCTGCCTTCGCGTATAGTTTGACCGCCTCATTCCCTTTGGTTTTTGAGTAAGGGATTACAACGGATGCAGTGGGAGTTTGCTGACCAATTTTCGTAGCCATACATACCTCCCTGATTTATACACAAAACATCGCGCGTTATGCGCGATGAAGTTGTTAAAATAAAACCCGCCGAGCTAACAACTCAGGCGGGCGAATAAGGACAAGTGCCCCTCTAAATGAATCTATTATTTCTTCTTCCCTTTGCCGTGCTTTTTCCCTATAGTGTTTTGGAAGGCGGCCTCTTTAACATAATCGATTCTCTTAACAGATGGTATTCTGAATGAGAATACTGTCTTCTTATCAACATTGCTGACCGAAAAGTCGCCAATTGTAATTACATTCATCCCAATCAGCATCCCCAACCCTTGATCTCCAATGTCCGAGTCTGTTGCAACTACATCCATCACATTAACCTTATTTGGCAATATGATGTTAACAAGATATGTATCAACTATATTGCTACCGCTTGGTGTTTGTATGCGAGTTTTTCCTGTTGGAATCAGTCCTAATGATTTAATTACATCTTTTGACAAACAGGAACACGTCGCTCCAGTATCCCATAATGCAAGCGCTTTTACAGATGAAGTTCCATTACAAACAACAACTTCGCTGGTTAATTTTAACGCGATGCCATTTGCAGAAATTGTAAAAGCATGAAACTCGGTAGTAATTGGATTGTATGCAGACATATATCACCTGAATGACATTGACGCAATGTAATTCGTATATGCGGATTCATTATCGCCACACTCTTGCACAATAAAAGTCCCCAAGGGTTCAACCTTTTGTGTTTCTCTTACACATTCTCCATATGAAGAGTATGCGCCAAGAACCCTCTGGTTTTTTATAGCCAAAAAGACATGCCCATAAATCGCATACAAATCTTTCATATTGTCCACGAACCACTTGAAATCTATATCTGGCATATTACCCTCACATAAATTATGCACATCTAATTGGGATAATAGAATCTTCAGGTAAACTAAAGGCTACGCTTGTTAGCCTCATTTACTTCCTTTACCAATCTATCATAACGTTGCTGAATATCTTTCGGTGCACCAGCCTTAAAAACGGGTTTGCCATCTGACATCCTTTCAACATACTGTGACATCGCGTTAAATTCTTTATTAATTTTATCAGAGTATTCTATTCTCATATCAATAGCTCTTCAAGGCGTTGAATGTTCTGATTTCAGTATATACTTCCTCGTAATTGTTGACAAGAGCATTCTCCCAAGCATATTCTCCATAAACCTTTTTTATTGCATTAATATCGCCAGGATCAACACCCAAGTTCAACAACTCCTTATATGCTTTTTCTCTTTGGTAAATTGAATACTCAGAACTAACATCAGCCGCATCAATAGTTTTCCCGGATGATCGATAATCCTCCGCATCCTTCCAATGGAACAACTCATGGACCATTGTGCTTCTTGGGTCATCACTGCAAACATAGTGTTTTTGTATCTCAGATATGTCCCGAATATCGGACAATCTTGAGCTTATATAAAATACATCGTCTTTTGGATTATACGACGCCAAAGTATTATCATCGTTTACGATGACCATTTGTGCCTTACACTCCTGAGTCAAGCCAAGCAACTCTTTCGCCTGCGTTATCTGTCCATCAATAGCTTTTACATCACGCGTTCTAAGATTTAGGCTATTATCGACATATAGATTATTATGTGTAAAATGCTCAAGCTTTCGAGCATTTATTGTTCCGTTATCTCTTTCGAATAGTTTCCCACTTCCATAGTTTAGTTGTCTATTGCGCTCTCTTTCCTCCTTCTGTTTGCGCGATTGATCAAACAGGCCTCGAGCCCTTTCGACACGGTCGTCTCGTTCATCATTTTCCCACTGCTTTGTATGTACATCCTGTTTTCGTCCATCTCCGGGCTTATACTCCACTATGCACCGGCAGTTATCATGCCGTCTATAAACTTCCGTATCTTCCAGCGGGTAATCATACTCTCCTTCCAAGGATGCGCACCAGTCGCAACACTTCGCCTCTGCTGTCCTCACGATCTTCGGGGAAAGACCCGTCTTATAATGGAAGTCGGCATTGG
>JAFZRK010000030.1 GCA_017619905.1 Bacillota bacterium | reverse complement strand
ACCGCGGCGGCAAGCCCTACAGGTTTAAGGGCGTGGAGGAGTTTCAGGACGAGAGCGGACGCTGGTACACCATGGTCAACCGCAAGGACGTCCTGAGCGTGGACATGGTGGGCCGCACCTCTTCCGAACGCACCGGCTACGCCACCCAGAAGCCGGAAAAGCTCATGGAGATACTTATCAAGTCCTGCTGCCCGGAAAGCGGACTGTGCGCGGACTTCTACTGCGGAAGCGGGACCTTCGGCGCAGCTGCCAAAAAGCTGGGCAGGCACTTCCTTCTGTGCGACAGCTCCGAGCTTGCGGTTAAGATCGCCGCGAAGCGCCTGGGCGGCGCGGAGCTGATCGTGTAGGCGGCAGAAACAATATAACTGCAGACTGAATAAAAGACCGGCGGAGCCGCAAGCACTGCCGGTCTGTTTTATTGTATTCTGCGGTCTGCCGCCGCTGCGCAGCTCTGACTGCGGGCATTCAGGTCCTAGTTGCCGCCGTTGCCTCCGCCGTTCTGACCGCCGTCGTTCGGATCCGGCTGGTCGTTGTTCCCGGGCGGAGGATCAAGCTTCGGAATGGTCACGGTCTTGGTGTCCGTGTATTCCTTGCCCTTGAACGAGATCGTAGCGGTATACACCGTCCTGCCTTCCGCCTCGTAGGTCGGATCCGTGGTCTTGCTCGTGATCGCGGCTTCGACTATCATCTCCGTGCCGGACGGATTCTCGATGAACACCGCCTGGGCGCTGGTAGTCCCGTTCCACTTCCACTCAGGTCCGGTATAGGTTATGACCTCGATGTCGCTCGTATCGTACTGCGAACTTGCGGATGTGAACGGCGATACCGGATACACGCTCTTGTCCGGGTTGTGGATCGGGCAGTAGTACTCGGTGATGTCGCTGTTGTGGTCTTCTACCAGGTTGCGGTACTTTTCGCTGTTGGCGTCTCCGCGGCCGGTGAACCCGCCGTAGCTGATCATCATGGCCTCCCAGGACAGTCCGCCCGGACGCTGCACAGCTACTCTCCAGCCGGTCGACTCGCAGAGCGGGGTCGCCAGGTATCCGCTCTCGGCGCATACCAGGATCTTGACTCTTTCGCCGCTGTCCTTGGGCTGGGTGCCGCTGATGAATATCTCGTTGCGGATGTCGTCCTCCGGCGTAAGCTCCGAAGGTCTCTTTCCGGTCTTGGTATCTATCGCAACGGTAACGAAGTTGCCCCTGAGCTCGAAGCTTCCGCGCTCATCCAGAGCACCTACTCTCTCCATTATGTTGCCCCAGGCGCCCGCAGCAGCGCTGCCGCCCGTGGTGGCAAGGTTCAGGTTGACGTCGCAGCCGATCCACAGCGCCGCGGTGTACTTGGGCGTAAATCCGCAGAACCAGGCATCGTAGTCGTCCGTGGTGGTTCCGGTCTTGCCGGCCGTGGGCTGGGAATTCAGCCGCGCCCTGTAGCCCGTGCCGCCTGTTACTACTCCGCGCAGTATGTTGATCATCAGCGAAGCAACGCTCTCGTCGTAGACTCTGGTGACTTCCGGAGTCTTGTCGATTATGACGTCGCCCCTTCTGTTGGTGATCTTGGTGTAAGCCGTGGTCTCTATGTGCTCGCCGTAGTTGGCGAAGGTAGAGAACGCGGACGTCATCTCGAGCGGGGATATGCCGTTGGTCTGTCCGCCGAGCGCCAGCGCGCCGGGGTTGACGTCGTTCTCCTCGCCGCTCTTTACCAGCGACGTTACGCCTTCCTTCTCCAGCATCTCTATGCAGTACATGGGATCCAGCTGGTTGAACAGGTTGACGGCGCAGGTGTTGATGGATCCTTCAACGGCATCCCTGAGGGTGGTGATACCGGTGTACTTTCCGCTGTAGTTTACAGGCCAGAACGTGCCCTTCCTCTTTATCGGGGCGTCGTCTATGGCGTAGCCCGCGGTGAACACCGTGCCCTCGCCGGTCTGGGAGTTCTCGTAACCCTTCTGCAGAGCCGGTCCGTAGACCGCTATCGGCTTAACGGACGATCCGGTCTGACGCGGAGCGGTGGCTCTGTTGAACAGCAGCGAGCCCTTGATCTCGCGTCCGCCTATCATGGCCACCACATGTCCCGTGCTGTTCTCGATGACTGCCATGGCCGACTGCGGCTGGATGACAGGATCCGACTCGAAGATCAGGGACTTTATGAGGGTCAGCGACCCGTCGTCGTTGCGCTTGAAAGCGTTCGGGTAATCGCTGAAGTAGCTCGCGAGCACTATCAGGTTGCCGTCAGCGTCGCGCTGCTTGTACTTGTTCGGAATGCCCCAGTAGGTCTGAGGCACGGAGAACATGTAGCCGTCCTCGTCGAAGTAGTAGTAATCCTTTATGAACACCGAGACGGATTCCGTGCCTCCGCTCGTGGTCCTGTAGATGTTGAGGCGCTTGTTCTTTAGGAACTTGATGTCGCCGTTGGCCTGTCTCTCAAAGTCCGATGCAGGGATTATGAACCCGCCGTCCTCGTCGAATATTACGTCCTTGTTATACAGAAGGATCCTGGACTTGTCGTCGGACAGTATGTTGTTCTGCTTGTCCGTGGTGAAGCGGCTGAGACGGACCTTGGGGAAGTTCTCCCTCTTGGTGTACTCCTCGTCCAGTATCGCCTGGATGGTGGGATCTATCGTAGTCTGGATGACAAGACCGCCGTTGTAGAGCAGCTTGTAAGCGTCCGTGTAGCTGAGCCCCAGCTCGGACTGAAGATCCGACATTATCTGCGACACGACGTAGTCCGACATGTAGGTGGTCTGCATGGTGACTTCCACGTTGAGACCCGGATTGATGTACGGCCTTACGGTCTCCGCCTTCGCGGTGTTGTAGGCAGTGTCGTCGATCTTGCCCTGGTCGTGCATGAGCGATAGAACCAGCTGCGCCCTCTCCTCTCCCGCGTTGTTGTAGTAGACGGTGTACAGACTGGAGGAGCTTATGACATCGTAGTTGTCGGTGGCCTTTATCTCCGAAGTCTGTATCCTCTTAAGAGGCGCGAACTTGGCCGGGTTCTGCGGAAGAGCCGCCAGCGTGGCGCACTCGATAAGAGTAAGGTCCTTTACATCCTTGTCGAAGTACGACCTTGCAGCAGCGCCCACGCCGTAGCTGTTATAACCCAGATATACCGTGTTGAGATACGCCTCCAGGATCTGCTCCTTGGAGAGCGCCCGCTCTATGATGACGGTATAGTACGCTTCTTTTATCTTTCGGGAGATGGACCTCTCCTCTTTTTCCTCCTCAGACATGAAGATGTTTCTGGCCAGCTGCTGGGATATGGTGCTGGTGCCCCTTATCCTGGTATCGCCGCCGGACTTAATGGTGTCCCAGATGGCGCCGAAGATACGGATCAGGTTGAATCCGTTGTGATCCCAGAAGGTCTTGTCCTCCACCGCCAGGAACGCGTTCTTAAGGTCGTCCGGCATCTGGTCGAAGTCCACGTTGGAACGCAGACCGCCTCCCTCGAACAGGTTGGTTATGACGTTGCCCTCAGCATCCAGTATGACAGAATGCTCGGAGAGCATGTCGTAGATGTTGCTCGGGTTGATCTCCGGAGCTTCCTGGATGACCTGGTAAACCTTGTATCCGGCAACGCCCACACCTATCAGGATAAGAACGAGCAGGCACAGGAATATCCTGAGAATGACTCTTCCGAAGGTGAGCTTCTTCTTTTTCTTCCCGGATCTGGTCTTCTTCTCCTTGGGTGCTTTTTCTTTCTTAGCTTTCTTTGCTTTTCCGGCTTCTGAAGCCATCTCTGCTCCTTCCGCTCCTTCGGCAGCCGCTGCTGCGGCGCCGGCAGTTACTGCTGCAGCTGCGGCCGCTTCTTCCGCGGGCTGCGGCTCCGGCTCTTCCGCGAAGATCTCTTCCGCGGTCACGGGCACCGCCTCCTCCTCGCCGAAGATGTCCAGCGGAGAAGCGTCTTCTACTGCGGCTTCCGCGGCTTCAAGGCCTGCGTCCGCCGCTCCCGCGAGCTCCGCCTCTTCCGTCGGACTGCTCTGCACGAAGCTTTCTTTTATCTTATCGAATTCCGCAAGCGCTTCCTGTTCCTGCGCCATACGCGGATCCATGTTTTCCATCAGGCAGATTCCCCCTCAAAAATGCTGTCCGCAAAGTCCTGCGGACTGAATACTTTCAGATCGTTCAATCCTTCCCCCAGACCGACGAATTTCACCGGAAGGTCGAACTCGTCGGATATTGTTACTACTATACCACCCTTTGCCGTTCCGTCAAGCTTTGTTAATACTATTCCGGTGAGCCCGGCCACTTCGGCGAACTCCTTGGCCTGCGACACGGCGTTCTTTCCCGTGGTGGCGTCCAGTACCAGAAGCGTCTCTCTGGCGGCGCCGGGGAACTCGCGGTCTATGACCTTGTTCATCTTGGCGAGCTCGTTCATAAGGTTCTTTTTGTTGTGCAGCCGGCCTGCGGTGTCGCAGATGACCACGTCCGTACCGCGCGCCCTTGCGGCTGCCAGACCGTCGAATATGACGGCCGACGGATCCGCGCCTTCGGCGTGCTTTACTATGGGCACGTCCACGCGCTCGGCCCAGATGGTGAGCTGCTCGGCGGCAGCAGCGCGGAACGTATCCGCGGCCACCAGAAGCACGGACCTGCCCTGCTCCCTGAGCATGTGCGCCAGCTTGGCTATGGTCGTGGTCTTTCCGACTCCGTTGACGCCTATCATCACTATCACCAGCGGTGTTTCGTCAGTCAGAGCCATGCGCTCCCCCTTGTCCAGGAATCCCGCTACTATGCTCTTTATCTGCGCTCTTACGCCGTCCGCGTCGTAGATGTAGTTGCGGCGGATGTCGTGCCTCAGCTGCTCTATTATCTTAAGCGTGGTCTCCACGCCAAGATCCGATGTTATGAGGACGTCCTCCATCTCCTCCAGCATGTCCTCGTCCGGAGTGGGATGGGACGCGATGACGTCGTTCAGTTTCTGGGCCAGTCTTCCGAAAAAGCCCTTCTTTTCTCCTAATGCCATTTATCAGACCTCGAAATCGTCTCCCAGCCGCAACGAAAGGATCTTTGAGATGCCCTGCTCCGGCATGGTGACTCCGTACAGCGCGTCCGCGTATTCCATGGTGAGCTTCTGGTGCGTCACCAGCGCGAACTGCGTGTTTCCGAATTTCTTTACATATTTTGCGAAGGCGTCGATGTTGGTCTCGTCCAGAGCTGCCTCCACCTCGTCCAGTATGCAGAACGGCGTGGGCTTGGACTTGAGCACCGCGAACATCAGCGCCAGCGCGGTAAGGGTGCGCTCTCCGCCGGACAGCAGAGAAATGTTCTGCAGCTTCTTTCCGGGCGGCTGGGCCTCTATCTCTATTGCGCTCTCCAGAGGATGTTCCGGATCCGTCATGGTAAGGGCGGCGTGGCCTCCCTTGAACAGTTCCTTGAACGCCTCCTCGAAGTTTACGACTATGGAGTCGAAGCTTTCCTTGAAGCGCTTGCGGATTATGGTGTCCATCTCGGTGATGACTCCGCGCAGCTCGTCCATCGCGCGCTGTGCGTCCGCCTTCTGCTCGGACAGGAAGTCGTAGCGTTCCTTTACCTGCTTGTATTCTTCTATGGCGCCCACGTTGACGTCGCCAAGGGCGCGCAGGCGTTCCTTGTACTCGCGGCTCTCCCTCAGGGCCCTGGACATTACGAATTCCGGGTCCTCGTGGGTGGCGGCCTCCGCGTAGGACATCTCGTATTCCTGCCAGAGCCGTTCCTTTAAGCTCTCGGTCTGGGAATCGAAACGGGCCGCCCTTATGTCCGCGTCGTGCTTCTTAAGCTGAATGTCGTATATCTGCTTGTCCAGAGCGCTCTTCTCTTCTTCCAGGGAAGCGGCCAGATCTCCCGCGGCGCGCTTTTCGGCGGACGCGGTCTCTATGTCCTTCTCCAGACGGGTCCTTTCGGCTTCGGCATTCGCCAGAGCGTCTCCGGCGCCTTCCGTAAAGTCCGCGATCTGCTGTTTCTGTATCTTTACGCTTTCCAGCGCTCTTTCCTTTTCCGCCTTTTCCGCGGCTATGCCGTCCAGCGTCTGCTTCGCAAGCTTTACCAGCTCCGCGGCGTTCTGCGCCTTTATCCTTGCGGAGTTCTCCGACAGCCGCACGGAAGTCTCCTGAGCGGACGCGTAAGACAGCTGCTGTTTTGCCTCTTCGGCAGCGTCCGATGCCGCAGCCACTGCGTTTT
>JAFZRK010000029.1 GCA_017619905.1 Bacillota bacterium | reverse complement strand
GCACCGTGGACTCTATGCCACCCGTGCAGGGCTCGCCGCAGATAATGGCGTCTATCCTGCCGCCCAGATCCGCCTGAACGTGCTGCCAACTTGTGGGGCTGGGACGTCCGGAGATGTTGGCGCTGGGCCCGCTCACCGCTGTGCCGCTGTACTCTATGAACTTGAGCGTCGCAGGGCTGTCCGGCATGCGCACCGCAACGGTATCCAGCCCGCCGGTGGTCTCCCCGGGGAGCTCGTCCCTCTTGGGAAGCACCATGGTAAGAGGTCCCGGCCAGAAAGCTTCGGCAAGCTTCATCGCTTCGTCCGGCACGGTCTTCGCCACCTTGTACATGTCCGCGGTCTTCGCTATGTGGACGATCAGCGGATTGTCCGACGGCCTGCCCTTGGCAGCGTAGGCCTTCCTTGCGGAATCCGGGCTGAACGCGTCCGCCCCCAGTCCGTAGACCGTCTCCGTGGGGAACGCCGCGAGCCCGCCGTTTTTTACGATCTCCGCGGCCTTCCTGAGGTCCGCGTCTTCAGTTGACAGTAAAAGCGTCTCTATCATCTATCGTTTGGGGCCGTAATACCGCCCCGGGTCCGTCATTCGCCCTTCATGCGCTCCGCCTGGTCGCTGGTTATCAGGGCGTCTATTATTTCGTCCATGTCGCCGTCCAGGAAAGCGTCCAGTTTGTATATGGTAAGGCCTATCCTGTGGTCCGTCACCCTTCCCTGCGGGAAGTTGTAGGTGCGTATGCGCTCGGAGCGGTCCCCGCTTCCTACCTGGCCCTTTCTGAGCTCCGACTGCTCGTCGTGCTGCTGCTGCTGATAGAAAGCGTAGAGCCGGGACTTGAGCTCGTTGAAGGCCTTTTCCTTGTTCTTGAGCTGGGACTTCTCGTCCTGGCACTGGACCACCACGCCCGTAGGCAGATGGGTGAGCCGCACCGCGGAATCCGTCATGTTTATGTACTGCCCGCCGTGGCCGGACGCCCTGTAAGTGTCCACCCTGATGTCGTCCCAGCGGAGGTCCACGTTTACGTCCTCCACCTCCGGCATTATGGCTACCGTAGCCGCGGAAGTGTGGATGCGGCCGGAGCTCTCGGTCTCCGGAACGCGCTGCACGCGGTGGACGCCGGACTCGTACTTAAGGCGGGAATAAGCGCCTCTTCCGATTATCCTGATGACGCCTTCCTTTACTCCGCCTATGCCGGTGTCGTTGATGTCCGTAAGCTCCGTCTTCCAGCCGCGGCGCTCCGCGTAGCGTATGTACATGCGCAGAAGATCTCCGGCAAACAGGGCTGCTTCCTCACCGCCGGTGCCGGCCCTGAGCTCCAGATAGACATTCTTTTCGTCGTTGGGGTCCTTTGGAAGAAGGAGTATCTTAAGTTCCTGCTCCGTTGTCTCCAGCTTATTCTGAAGCTCGTCCAGCTCCTCCTTGGCCATCTCGCGCATGTCCGCGTCGGACGAGGAATCCTCCAGGATCTCCATCACCTGTTCCTTCTCTTCCAGCGCCTTCTTGTACTCTTTGTATTTCAAAACGATGGGCTCCATGTCGCCCATCTCCTTGATATGCTTCTGCCAGCGCGACTGGTCCGCTATCACCTGAGGATCGGAGACAGTAACGCTCAGTTCATCGTACTTCTGAAGTATAAAGTCCAGTTTCTTAAACATCTGATTCACCTTTCTGTTTATTATACCACGCGGGCGGTGTACAATAAACATATGAACAGGCGGAAAGTAAAAAAACTGACCGCGATAATACTGTTGTTCGCAGTACTTGCCGCCGTAGTCACAGGAGGTCACCGGATGATAGTAATGAGCAGACTTAGCGCCCTGACGCTGCAGAGAGCAAAGTGGTCCTGCGGAGGCGGAATGAGCGGGGGCCACACCTCGCTGGAGATAAAGCAGGAGGGAGACCGCGCCGTTGCCGTTGCGGAAAAGCAGGAGTGGCACAACTCGGATCTGGAACGCACCACATACGTACTGCCGAAAGAAGTCCTGACGCAGATCAAGGACCTTATCGTAAAGAACAAGATAAACGCCTTAAGCAGGCGCGGCTATTCCGAAGACCGCGCCCTGGACGCGGACATAGATCATTTCTACGCCAACTTCGCGGAGGGCTACAGCTTCGGGATAAGCCAGGAACAGAAAAAGACCCCGGCAGAATCCAGAAGGTTCTACGAGGTCCGGACGTTCATGTACGATCTTATAAAAGGCGCAGAAGGCGTAACGGAGATCGTCCCGGCGGGTTCGGAGCCCGATGCGGACGAAAACGGCAGCTCATCTGCCTCTAATGCTTTCAGCAATTTCCGCAAGCTTTGCGAACCTATGATTTAGCCCTGCTTTGCCAAGCGGCGGATCGAAAAGCCCCGCCAGCTCCGCGAGCGGAAGCTCCGGGTTTTCCTGCCTCAGCACAGCGGCCTGCCTCAGCTTTACCGGAAGCGAGTCCAGGCCTCTGTTTTTTTCTATGAGGTCTATGTCCGCTATCTGCTTCTGAGCAGCGTTGACGGCTTTCTGAAGGTTGGCGTTCTCGCAGTTGTTGATGCGGTTGACCCTTCCGCGCACTTCCTTGTGCACCCTTATGTCCTCGAGCTTCAGCAGATGCTTGCTGGCGCCCATTATGCCCAGAAGATCCGATATCTGCTCGGCGTCCTTAAGGTACACCACGTAGCGTCCGCGGCGCCGGGAGATGCGCGCCTTGAGACCGAACGAATTGACCAGCTTCCTTACGTCGTTCGCCAGATACTCCCTTTCGCAGGGAAGCTCCAGATGGTAGGTCCTTGCCGGGTCCGTCATGGTGCCGCAGGCCAGGAACGCGCCCCGCAGGTACGCTTTCTTGCAGCAGCGCTTCCTTATGATCTCCGCGTTTATGCCGTCCGGCGTGTAATCATAACCTTCCTTAACGGCCAGAAGCCCCGCTTCGCGCAGTATTCCGTCGGAATTCATCTCCGGAGTGATGTTCAGCTCGTAGGTATGCCCGCCCGCGACCGGCACGTCCGCGTTGTCTATGGAGAGCGTGCCCTTGGCGCCGAAGTACTCCGTTATGAGGGTCTTTATGAGCCGCGCGGTGGCAGGATTATGGGTGGTGGCCCGCACGCCCCTGCCCCCTTCCGTAAGGGTTATGCTCCCGGCGAAACGCAAAAAGCCGGCTATTACAGCCAGCTGGCAGCATTTCTTAGTGACGGGGATCATCGTCAGTTCTTTTTTTACGTCAAGCGCGAACGACATCTGTATATCCTTGAATGACCGGAAGACCCGGAAGAACAGCGCATACGAAGAGCGGTCTGAGCCCTACAGATCGCGGTGCTTTACGGCGGCGAGACGTCCTATCTCCTCCAGCCGCTCCGCAACGGTCTCGGCTATCACGACGCTCCTGTGGCGCCCTCCGGTGCAGCCGAAAGCCACCGTAAGGTGGTATTTGCCCTCTTTTATGTAGCTTGGGATGAGGTCCAGAATGAGCCCCGTGACCCTTGAGGCGAACTTGCCCGCCTCCGGCTTGGACAGCACGTACTCCCTTACCTTCTTGTTCCTTCCGGTAAGCTCCTTGAGCGTGGGCACGTAGAACGGGTTGGGCAGGAAGCGCACGTCCAGCACCCAGTCCGCCTCGTCCGGCATGCCGTGCTTGTAGCCGAAACTCATTATGGTGAGCGTGAAGCTGTCCTTGTCCTCCGCAGACAGGAAGCCCTTGATGACGGAGTTGAGCTGCGCTACCTTAAGATCCGAAGTATCTATTACAATGGACGCCCTGCTCTTAACGTCCGCCAGCTTTTCGCGCTCCTTCTCTATGCCGGCCTCTATGTCTCCCTGCGGAGCCATGGGATGCGCCCTTCTGGTCTCCTTGTAGCGCCTTACGATGGCAGGCGTGGTCGCCTCCAGGAAGATGATCTTGTATTCTATTCCGGCCCGCGTAAGCTCGTCCAGTGCCTCTATAAGGTCGCCGAAGAAGTACCTGCCGCGTATGTCCGTTACGAACGCGACCTTCTCGAATTCGCCCTTGTCCTCCGCCAGCCGAAGGAAGTCCGTCATGAGCCGCGGAGGCATGTTGTCCACGCAGTAGAATCCCAGGTCCTCCAGGCAGTTTGCCGCGTGGCTCTTTCCCGCGCCGGAAAGACCGGTGACTATTATAAGCTCCATTGCTGATCCTCTCTGAGGTTTATTATCCTCGACGGTTCCAGCCCGGCCAGGACTACCCTCTCCCATGCTTTTTCAACGTTTCCTACCGCGCCGGGAGTGTGGGCGTCGCTGCTGAGTATGAACTTTACGTCGTATTCCATGGCCGTCCTTATGCCTTCAACGGTAAGGCAGTGGTGTCGGTTGTTGATCTCCATTATGGTATCGGTCTGCTCGCAGGCCTTCGCTATGGCGTCTATGTCGAAATCCGCCTTGTCGCCCGGGTGCGCCAGAATGTATATGTCGTTCTCGTACAAGCTGTTTACGATGAAGTCCGTGTTGCGCGCCCTTGCGTGCTCGGAGCTGGTGACGCCCCGCTCGTGGGCCAGACCGCCCAGAACCACGCCGATCCCCGCGAACGGCTTCTTTCCAAGGTAGGAATAGTGATAGCCCGCGATCACATAGTCGAACAGCTTCTGGTCCTCTTTGCTTATGTCCAGCGTACCGTCCGCGTTTGCCGTGTTGGCCTCCACCCCGAGCAGGATCTCAAGCCCCGGAAAGAGCTTCTTTGCGGCCTCTATGTCCTTGCGCATTGACGGGACGCCGTTCAGATCTATGCCGAAAGTAAGGCAGCCCGGTCCGTGGTCGGATATCCCGAGGCGCGTCAGACCTATTCCCGCCGCCATTGCAGCGTTGTCCGCTATGCGTCCCTTGCCGTGCGAGTACTTAGTATGCGTATGAAGATCGAAAAAGATCCTGTTATTCAATGATCCTGACCTCCGGCTGGAGCATTACTCCGTACTTGTCGTAAACGGTCTTCTGCACCAGTTTCATGAGCGCCAGAACGTCGGCCGTGGTGGCGCCGCCCTTGTTGATTATGAAGCCCGCGTGCAGCTCGGAGACCTGCGCTCCGCCTACGCTTGCGCCTTTAAGCCCCGCGTCCTGTATGAGCTTGCCGGCAAAGTACCCTTCCGGCCTCTTGAAGAAGCTGCCGGCGCTGGGATACTGCAGCGGCTGTTTTTCTTTTCTGCGGGCCGTAAGATCCGCCACCTTGGCGTCTATCTCCGCCTGCTCGCCTTGCTTAAGACGGAAAGCGGCCTCCAGAATTATAGCTCCGCAGTCCATGAAGGCGCTGTGCCTGTAGGAAAGCCCGAAGTCCTTCACTTCCGGCATGCTCTTCACTTCGAACAGCGTGTCCGCTATGCATCCGTCGTAGGCGCCCGCGTTCATGTAGACCGCTCCGCCAACGCTTCCGGGTATTCCCGTGGCGAATTCCATGCCGGTAAGGCCCCTGGCGCACGCCGCCTTGGCAGCAGCCGCAAGACTTGCTCCTGCCCCCGCCCGAAGGACTTTTCCGCGCACGCTGATCCTGGACAGCACGGGCCCGAACTTTATTATTGTTCCGCGGTATCCGCTGTCCGGAAACAAAACATTGCTCCCGTTGCCCAGTATCATGGGCCGCGGAAGCTCCATCGCCTTAAGCAGCTCCTCCCTGCTGTTTACGGTGACCAGCCGGTCCGCCGGTCCGCCGCAGCGGAAAGTCGTAATGCTGCTCAGAGGGTAGTTTTCTGTTATGTCCAGTTTAATGTCTGCCATGTCTTTACTGCTCCTGATTCTCTTCCGGCTCCGCCTGTTTAAGCAGATCCAGTATGGAGTCAAGTCTGTTGTAAATGCTGCGCTCGAGCATCCCCGTAAAGTCCGAACTGTCGCGTGTCTCCAGGTACCGAGCCGTCATCTTGTTGTACTCCGTGTCCGTTGCCGAAAGCTCCGGGAACGGGAGCCCCAGCTTGCGGAACAGGTAGAACAGCGCCGCCATAGAGAGCATTATCGTGTCTTCCCCGAAGAGATACAGCCGGTCAAGCTCCAGATGCAGCCGCCCCGCGGCGTCTATGGGAGCGCTCTGCTTTTCTATGGGCTGGAGCGACCTTAACAGACCGTCCGCCATGGAGCCGATCTCCCTGAAGTGCGGCGGTATCAGTTCCCACTCGTAGACTATGGGGTTGTTGAGACGGTAGAAAGTGCCTTCCTGATGCGGTCCCTGCGGCGAGCTTATCATTCCCGCCCAGCGGCTGAGCATGCGTGCATCCAGGTCCGCGTCCATGGAGAGGTAGCCCCTCATGTCCGCGTACATGTCCCTGCAGTATCCGGCAAAAGCGTAGTCCGCCAGGGCTATGTCGTCGCGGAACTCCCCTTCCAGGACTGTCGCCACGGTGCTTCTGGAGATCCTGCGGCCGGTTATCCTGTAGAGAGAATACATCCAGCACCACAGATCGCTCTGCTCGAGCCATTTCTTGAACTCCGGATCAGCGGGCCTTCGGGCCTTGATCTGCGCAAGTTTTTCGGAGATCGCCTCGGTCATTCCGTCCTCCGGGAGAACGCTACTTAGCAGGATCGGACTCGGGCACGGGCACCTCGTCCTCTCCCTTGGTATAGTTGAACATTGCGTAGTCTATGTCCACGTCGCCCCTGATACCGTCCACGGTGCCTTCGTTCGTGGCCTGCCATATCGTCATGGCATACGGGAAGTGGGGCTCGTTGAAGTACTGGGCGAACCACTTGTCGTAGTCGTCCAGCTTGGTGATGTTCATGTCCGTCATGAGGGTGCCGACGCTGCCGTAGATCATGGGCGTGTAGCCGGCCTCCTTAAGAGTTTCGCAGAAAGCGATTATAACTTCCGTCCTCATCTGAGGCGTAAGATCCCTGGTCCTGTCCTTTTCGCCCTGAAGGCCCTCGAAGTCCATGGCCACCGGCCAGGTGACGTTGTACGGCTTTATGGTCTTTATGATCCACTCGGCCTCTTCCCTGCCTTCTTCAGGTGTTATCGCTTTGGTGACGAAATATACGCCGACCGGGATGCCGTTGGAGAGAGCGCCTTCTATGTTGGTCTTGAACCTTTCGTCCATCGTGTTCTTGCCGGACTCCCAGCCGCGGTAGCCCACGCGGATCATGGCGAACTTGACGTTGTCCTGGGAAACTTTCTTCCAGTCTATGGTGCCCTGATATTTGGAGACGTCTATGCCGCGCACGGCGTTCATCTTAATGCTCCAGTTGTACTTGTTGCGCTTGAGGCCGCTTATTACGGGGTCGAATACGTACTTGCCGTCCTCATCCTTGTAGACCACGCGCTCCGGGAACATGAAGCACATCATCTCCCACAGGCCGGAGCTCTTGTTGGCGTAGTTTATGAATTCGTCCAGGTTCATGCTGAACATGGGCTCTTCCGGCTCCGTATTGGTGTTGGAGCCGTTGGACGTGTTGGCGGGGCTGGAGCACGATGTGAGGCCGAT
>JAFZRK010000028.1 GCA_017619905.1 Bacillota bacterium | reverse complement strand
TCAGGAACGTACTTTTGACCATAGTCATGGACTGCGTCATGACCTTTTTCGGTTCGACAGCCAATGACGCCGCATACAATGCATGGCTTACAGACAGAGGTGATTCTGGGAACAGAGGAAAGATCGAAGGTATCAATTCCATGATGCCTCTCATAGCGATACTTGTAGTGTTCGGCGGGTTCATGGGCTTCGATCTGGATAAGGCGGAGAGCTGGACTACCATCTATCTTGTCATAGGAATCGTTGTCCTTGCAGTAGGAGTCCTTGGCTTCGCGATAGTCGAGGACGCTCCCGCGAAAAGGCCGGACGAGCTCGGCTACATGCAGACCATTCTTTACGGTTTCAGACCGTCCGTCATTAAGACCAATAAAAGCCTGTATTACACGCTTATCGGTTTCGTGATCTTCGGCATATCCATTCAGGTATTCATGCCTTACCTGATAATCTATTACGAAAAGACGCTCGGAATGAGCGACTACGTGCTTATCATGGCGCCGGCTATAATCCTTGCTGCTGTAGTAACAGTTATCTACGGAAAGCTGATAGATAAGCACGGTTTTAAGAAAATGATATATCCGTCCATGGGCATGCTTGCTCTTGGCTATGTGCTCCTGTTCGTCTTCCCCGGGATCATTAAGACGCAGTGGCTTGCCATGAAGGTACCGGTCTTCATCGGTTCTCTGCTGATGATGAGCGGCTATCTTTCAGGCATGGCAGTCTTCGGCACAAAGATACGCAACGACACTCCGGAACATATGGCCGGAAGGTTCCAGGGACTGCGGATAATTGCGCAGGTGCTGATACCCGGAGTCATCGGTCCGGCCATAGGCGCAGCGGTCCTTAAGAACGCCGAGACCATAACCAACAGCGACGGGACTACTTCGTTCCTGCCCAGCAACATGATATTCCTTACAGCTCTCGTGGTGCTGGCCGTTCTGGCCATATTCATCACCGCTGTAAAGAGCCGTCTTTCAAAAGAGGCCTAATGACATGAAGGACTTCGTACCTGAAAAACTGTATACGAAAGAAGGGGAGTCACTCAGAGGCATACCGTGGAACGAGTACCCCAGGCCGCAGATGGTACGCAAAGACTGGCTGTGCCTCAACGGCGAGTGGTCGTTCTGCTTTGAAGGAGACGATCCCGTTTCCATACGTGTTCCTTTCTGCCCGGAATCTCTTTTGTCCGGGTATACAGGCAGCATCGAATATGGCAGAAAGATGCGTTACGAAAAAGTATTTACCGTTCCTCCCGAATGGTCCGGTAAAAGGATACTGCTGAATTTCGGCGCAGTCAGCAGAAGCTGCGAGGTTTTCATCAACGGAAAAGCGGCAGCAGGCAACGACAACGGCTATCTCCCTTTCTCCGCGGATATCACGGATCTTCTGTTGTACGGCGAGAACCTGCTGACCGTGACTGCTGTCAACGACCTGTCTACGCAGTATCCTTACGGAAAGCAGAAGAAGGACCGCGGCGGCATGTGGTACACACCTGTGAGCGGCATTTGGCAGACAGTATGGCTTGAGCCGGTCCCGGACAAGCATATCAGCGGCATCAGGATCGATGCTGACCTTAGAAGCGCGCAGATAGAAATAAAGGGCGTTTCCGATGGAACGGTATACTTCGAGGGCAGGGAGCAGAAATTCCGCGATGGCAGGATAAAGCTCGTTCCCGAGTCGCCAAGGCTGTGGACCCCGGAAGATCCGTATCTCTACCGCTTTACAGTAACCTCCGGAGAGGACGAGATCGAGTCTTACTTTGCGCTCAGGACTGTAACGACTGAGACGATCAACGGGAAGCCACGGATATGCCTTAACGGTAAGCCGTACTATTTCAATGGTCTTCTGGACCAGGGTTACTTCAGCGACGGTCTATATACGCCGGGATCTCCGGATCTTTATGCGGAGGATATTAAAAATCTTAAGGAACTTGGCTTCAACACTCTCAGAAAACATATTAAGATAGAACCGATGCGCTTCTATTACGAGTGCGACCGCCTTGGAATGATAGTCTTCCAGGACATGGTCAACAACGGGATATACAGCTTCCGCCGCGACACGCTGTGGCCTACGATAGGGCTCAGAAAGATCAACGATGCGCATACCAATACTGACACAAAGTCGAGAAGCATCTTTCTTGAATCGATGAGGGATACGGTACGGCATCTTTACAACTGCCCGTGCATAGTTCTCTGGACAATATTCAACGAGGGCTGGGGGCAGTTCGAGGCGGACAAAGCATACGATCTCCTGAAGGCGCTGGATCCTTCGCGGCTCATTGACTCCACCAGCGGCTGGTTCCACCAGAAGAATACGGACGTCGACAGTCTGCATATCTATTTCGGGAAGCTGAAGCTCGGAAAGCGGCGCGACCTCCCGCAGCTGCTCTCGGAATTCGGCGGCTACGTGTACAAGATAGAAGGGCACAGCTTCAACCCTGTTAAAACGTACGGGTATAAACTTTTCAAGACTAAAGAAGACTTTATCAAGGCGTTCCGCAAGGTATTTCTGGAAGAGCTTGTCCCTCTTGCGGAGCTGGGCCTCTGCGGATCCGTCTATACGCAGGTCTCCGACGTCGAAGACGAGACCAACGGCATATTGACCTACGACCGTAAGCTTTGCAGACTGACTCCCGCGGATACGGAAGGCATATCAAGCAAGCTTAACGGGGCGGTAAACAAATTATAATCGATCATCTGCTGTTCGGGCTGTTTAGGGTTTTTCTTGAACACGCCCGTTTTTAATGTTAAAATCAAGGCGAAAAAGATCATTCGTTATTACAGAAGGGAGTTGATTCCAATGGGCAGACACGGCACAATAGCCGGCAGAAAAGCAGCTCAGGATTCCAAGAGAGCAGCAAGCTTTACTAAATATGCTCGGCTTATAACAGTAGCGGCAAAGAACGGCGGAGATCCGGACTACAATCCTACGCTCCGTACCGCGATAGACAAGGCGAAGGCCGCCGGACTACCTAACGACAATATCACAAGAGCCATAAAGAAGGGCACGGGAGAACTAGGCGGCGAGACCTACGAAGAACTCAAGTTCGAAGGTTACGGCGCGGGCGGAGTGGCCGTCATAGTGGAAGCGCTTACGGACAACAAGAACAGGACCACGTCCTCCGTAAAGCACGCTTTCGATAAATTCGGCGGAAATCTAGGCACGCCGGGCTGCGTATCCTACATGTTCGACACCAAGGGCGTTCTTGTATTCGATAAGGAGACCGGAGTCACAGAGGACGATCTCATGATGGTCGCTCTGGAGGCAGGCGCAGACGACATCGTGGAGTACGAGGACAGTTTCGACGTTCTCTGCGCGCCGGAAGTCTTCAACGACGTCGTTAAGGCAGTCAAGGACGCTGGACTGGAGACAGTCGAAGCGGACATAGAGCAGGTACCGTCCATGACTTCCAATCCGGAAGGCGCCGCTCTCAGCCAGCTTAAGAAGATGATAGAGATCCTGGAGGACGATGACGACGTCCAGAAGGTATATACCAACAGCGACGTGGATCTCTACGAGTAACAATTACAGGATCCTGGGGTGTTCGTCAGGGCGTTAATTCAACCTACAGTTCATTTCCGGGGAGCCGGACGTCGGCCCGTATGTTATGTCAGGCCTCATAAGATCAGTGGAAGACAGAGATACGGACGCAGGCACCCCACCTATCGTTTGATAGGGCGTGAATTATAGCCCAACGGCACTTTGGGATCCTTTTCCTTTTATGCAAATGGACAAGATAGTAATAATCGACGGAAACAGTCTCATAAACCGCGCTTACTACGCGATACAGCGGCCGATGATAACCAAGGACGGCATGTACACTCAGGGAATCTACGGCTTCTTGAGCATGCTGTTCAAGATACGCGCGGACTACGAGCCGACCCACATGCTCGTGGCTTTCGACCGGAAGGCGCCTACGTTCCGACACCAGCAGTACGTGGATTACAAGGCGGGCCGCAAAGGAATGCCGGAAGAGCTTGCAATGGAGATGCCCGTGCTGAAAGACATACTGGACGCAATGGGCATAGCGCGCTTCGAGACCGACGGTTTTGAGGCGGACGACATCATAGGCACCACGGCAAGAATGGCCGAGGAAGCAGGTCTTAAGGCGTTCATTATCACCGGCGACAGGGACGCGCTGCAACTGGCCACAGACAGGACTTCCGTCATAATCACTAAAAAAGGAATTACCGAATTCAAGCTCTACGACGACGAGGCCATGAAGGAAGAATACGGCTTCGATCACGAGCAGTTCATAGATTACAAAGCGCTGCGCGGCGACACTTCCGACAACATACCGGGAATTCCCGGAGTAGGGGAGAAGACCGCGGTAAAGCTCATTCAGCAGTTCGGTTCGCTTGAGGAACTGATCAGACGGCTGGACGAAGTCGAGAACGCAAAGCTCCGTGACAAGATAGAGGATGGCTCAGCGAGCGCGCTCATGTCCAAGAAGCTCGCGACCATAATAAAGAACGTTCCGGTGGATTATACGATAGATGATCTGAAGATCAAAGAACAGGACACCGACAAACTGATAAAGATCTACAGCGACCTTGAATTCCGCGTCTATCTGGAGAAGCTGAGAAAAGAGATGAACAGCAGACCGGACGCGGAAAAGGCGGCTGATGGAGCGGCTATTGCGGCAGAAGTGGAGATTCCTGCTATAAGGCCTGCAGCTCTGTCCGACCTTGAGGGTATATTTGCATCTGAATGGCTCATAATAGACGTTCTGAGCGACGAAAACCACGTAGGCGTACCAAAACTCGACAAGGCGGAAATAATCGCTGAAAACGGCTGTTTTACCGTTGGACCGTCTCTTGAGGAAGCGTTCATAAGGGCCGCGTCCGGCAGCAAAGCAAAGCTGCACGGCTTCGGGCTCGGAAGGGTATATTATTACCTTGCTGCCAACTGTGCGGATATCAGCGGGTTCACCACAGATTTCGACTGCCAGCTCGCTGCTTATCTTCTTTCTTCAAGTGGCAAGGCGCCAGAACTTCCGGGGCTCATACTCCAGGAATTCCACGTTAACCTTGACGACGGGCCGAAGCAGATCTCCATGTTCGAGACCGAGGAGGACGGAAAGGCGTCGGCCAGAAAGCTTGCATATATTCGAGAACTTGAGAAGATCCAGCGGACAAAGATAGAGAACGCAGGTCTTTCCAAGGTCCTGTACAATATAGAACTTCCGCTCTGCAAGGTCCTTGCCTCCATGGAGAAGGAGGGTTTTGACGCGGACAGGGAATGGCTGGTCTCTTTCGGTAAAACGATGAAAGAGTATATCAAAGGTCTTGAGACCGAGATATATGAGATAGCCGGGGAGAAGTTCAACATCAATTCTCCGCAGCAGCTGGGCGTAATACTGTTTGAAAAGCTTGGCCTTCCCGCGGGGAAGAAGACTGCCAAGGGATATTCGACAAGCGCGGAAGTGCTTGAAAAGCTTAAAGATTCGCATCCTATCATCCAGAAGATACTGGAATACAGAACCTACAGCAAACTAAACAGCACTTACGTTGAAGGCATGCTGCCGCTTATCGCACCGGACGGACGCATCCACGCGCACTTCCAGCAGGCGGTGACCGCTACAGGGCGTTTAAGCTGCACAGAACCGAATCTTCAGAACATTCCTGTAAGAACGGAGCTCGGAAGACAGCTCAGGAAGGCGTTCATAGCAGGGGATGAGGACCACGTGCTGGTAGGCGCGGATTATTCGCAGATAGAGCTGCGTGTAATGGCGCACATGGCAGGGGACAGCGAGCTTATAGAAGCGTTCTCCGGCGGACATGACATCCACAAGGAGACCGCGGCAAAGGTGTTCAACGTGCCTCTGGAAGAGGTGACGCCGCAGCTGAGATCCAACGCCAAGGCAGTTAACTTCGGTGTTATCTACGGAATGAGCGGATTCGGACTCGCGGAAGAACTTACCATAAGCAGAAAGCAGGCGGAGCAGTACATAAAGGACTATTTCGAGCGCTTCAAAGGCGTAAAGGCCTTCATGGACGCTCAGGTCGCGGAAGCTAAGCGCATCGGAAGCGTAAGGACTCTGTACGGACGCAGAAGGACGATCCCGGAGATACGCAGCAGCCAGTACATGGTAAGGCAGCTCGGTGAACGGCTCGCGATGAACAGCCCCATCCAGGGCACAGCGGCGGATATCATCAAGATTGCGATGGTGAAGGTCTATGACGCGCTGGCGGAAAAGTATCCGGAGTCCAAGCTGATACTTCAGGTCCACGATGAACTTATAATCAGGGCCAGGAGAGAGGACGCGGACGGCGTTACAGCGCTCCTGAAGGAGTGCATGGAAGGCGCTGCGGAGCTTAAGGTCAAGCTAAGCGTTGCGGAGAACATCGCGGACAACTGGTTCGATCTCAAATAAATACTTCTTGATATTCAAGAAAGGAGACATAATATTCTTATGGTTTACGGACTTACAGGCGGCACCGGCTCCGGCAAGACCACCGTGGCCGGATATCTTACGGAAATGGGCTATACAGTCATCGACGCGGATGTGGTCGCAAGATCCCTTACCGAGCCCGGTTCGCAGGTGCTTTGGCAGCTTGCGGAGACTTTCGGAAACGAGATAATCGCCGAAGACGGTACGCTCATCCGCAAAAAGCTTGGCGACATCGTCTTCAACAACAAGGAAAAGCTGCAGATGCTCAACGATATCATGGGACCGGCCATGGACCAGGCATTTCAGAAGGCGCTGGACGACGCAAGGGCAGAGACGTTATACGGCAAGGTCTTCTTCGATGCGCCGACGCTCTACGAAAGCGGCAGAGAGACCATGGTAGACAAGGTCTGGGTCGTTGCCGCGGGACTGGAAACACGCATCAAGCGCATAATGGACCGAGACGGCCTTACAAGGGAACAGGTCCTCGCCAGGATGGAGAGCCAGCTTCCCGAGGAAGAAAAGATAAGACGCGCCGACGTTGTAATATATAACGACGGTACGCTGGAAGACCTTTGGAACAAGGTCGTTGAAGCGCTGGAAAAATGAAGACACTGTATATTGAATGCCGAATGGGCGCTGCCGGTGACATGCTTGCGTCCGCTCTTCTGGAACTGGTGCAGGATCCCGACAGATCTATTGAAAGATTGACCGAGCTTGGCATACCGGGAGTCGAATTTGTAAAGGAACAGTCGGTCAAATGCGGCATTAAAGGAACGCATCTTTCCGTTCTTGTACACGGGGCCGAGGAGGGTACTGCGGAAACTGAGCATCATCATGAAGAATGCTCAGCTCGCAAACACTGCCATGATCATCAGCACGACCACAGCCACGAGCATACGCATGACCACCACGAACACAGCCATCACCACAGTTCTCTTCAGGACATCAGGACTATCGTAAAAGGGTTCAGCGGAATCCCCGGCAAGGTAATAGACGACATTCTGGGAGTCTATTCCATGATAGCGGAAGCGGAGAGCCATGTTCACGGTGTTCCTGTCCACGACATCCATTTCCACGAAGTTGGGACCATGGACGCGGTTGCGGACATTACCGCCGTCTGCCTTCTGCTGAACGAACTTTCGCCGGACCGCATAGTCGTTTCTCCCGTTCATGTGGGATACGGCACCGTAAAATGCGCGCACGGAATACTGCCTGTTCCGGCGCCCGCAACTGCATATATTCTGAAAGACGTACCTATTTACAGCGCGGATATAGAAGGTGAGCTTTGCACTCCTACCGGCGCCGCCCTGCTTAAGTACTTTGCAGACAGTTTCGGACCTATGCCTCAGATGAAGATAAGCGCTGTCGGTTACGGCATGGGCAAGAAGGACTTCCCGACAGCCAACTGCGTACGCGCAATGATCGGCGGGGACTGCGAATACACGGACGAAACAGCGATCGAGCTTTCCTGCAACGTTGACGATATGACCGCGGAAGACATAAGTTTCGCGATGGACCGGCTCTTCGAGAGCGGCGCCCTGGAGGCGTTTACGGTTCCTGTAGGAATGAAGAAATCACGTCCCGGAACGCTTATTCGAGTCATATTCACTCCGGAAAAAAGGGAAGACATCCTGCGCGCCTTATTCAAGCATACAAGCACCATAGGCGTCAGGGAGACCGTGACAAAACGGTATAAGATGGACCGGCGCATCGAAACCGTCAGAACCGTATTCGGAGACGTACGTGTAAAACGCTCCTCCGGTTTCGGAACCGAACGCAGCAAATACGAATACGACGACATCTCAAGGATCGCAATAGAAAACGGCCTCAGCTTAGCTGAGGTCAGAGAGATCTTAGATAAGGATACCGACTAACATTTATCTCGCATTATAAAAGACCGGCCACGCGTCCGCGGAGTCGGTCTAATTTGTTTTATCTGAGAATTACAGTCTTTCCAGCAGCTTTTCCGCTATCTGAACTGCATTCGTAGCTGCGCCTTTGCGGATGTTGTCCGCGACTACCCAGAGGTTCATTCCGCTGTCCACGGAGAAGTCTCTTCTGATACGGCCTACGAACACTTCGTCCTTGCCTTCCGCCTCGCGGGCGAGGGGATAGACGGCGTTCTTCGGATCGTCCTGAACGATTATGCCCGGGAAATTCCTGAGCAGTTCGCGCGCCTCGTCAAGATCGAACGGCTTTTCGAATTCCAGGTTGATGGATTCGCTGTGGCTGCAGCGCACCGGGACACGGACGGTGGTGGCAGTAACGCGTATGCTGTCGTCTCCTAGAATCTTGTGTGTCTCGTTGATCATCTTCATCTCTTCCTTGGTGTAGCCGTTGTCAAGGAAGACGTCGATGTGGGGCAGGGCGTTTCCGACTATCGGGTGAGCGAACGCCTTGCACTGGTCGTTGCCCTTGAGTCCTTCCGCAAGGTCCGAAAGTCCCTTCATTCCTGCGCCGGATACGGCCTGATAGGTGCTGTAGACGATACGCTTAACTTTATAAGCGTCGTGCAGCGCCTTGATGGGCAGCATCGCCTGAATGGTTGAGCAGTTAGGGTTGGCGATTATTCCCTTGTTCTTCCAGATGTCGTCCGGGTTGACTTCCGGCACAACGAGAGGAACTTCGGGATCCATGCGCCACGCGCTGCTGTTGTCAACGACGGTGCATCCGTGAGCCGCGGCGATGGGGGAGAACTTCTCGGAGGTCCCGCCGCCTGCGGAGAACAGAGCAATATCTATCGGCTTGTCGAAGGAGTGCTCGTTGAGCTCTTCAACGATATAGTCCTTGCCTTTGAATGTAACGGTCTTTCCTGCGGACTTGGAGCTCGCCATAAGATAAAGGTTCTCGAAGGGGAAATCTCTTTCCTCGAGCACTTTAAGGAAGGTGGAGCCAACAAGTCCTGTCGCGCCGACTACCGCGAGATTGGGCTTTCTTGTCATATGTCATTCATCTCCTTTTCTTACTTTTTGTTGCTATTATACACAAATCATGGGCAAAGTGTTATATCTTTTTCACAGAAAACTGGCTGATAAGGCAAATTACCGATATTTTAGATGCATATTTATGAAGCGAATACGGCGTTCCTCCGTCCCGGCCGCATCAAGAATCTTCTTTACTATTTCCGCGCGGTATATGATATAATTATTTAAATCAAAAGGAGGCCTGCTATGCCAAGGCAAACAAAAGCGGAAAAAGAAAGAGAAAAAAAGATCAGGGAAGAGAAGGCCGAGGCCTTAAGGCGGAAGAAAAGGATAAAGGACGAGATAATGGCGATAGTGTTCATCGCTGTCGGACTTTTCCTCGTATTCAGTCTGCTCACCGGTACCACGGGAGCTGTCGGTGTTGCCGTCAAAGCGTTCCTGGGCGGTCTTCTGGGATGGGTCGCCTACATTCTCCCGTTCTTCCTCATCGTTTACGGCGTTCTTATCTTTGCGAAGAAAACGTCTTTAGTTACTGTCGGCTCGCTCATAGCCACGATAGTTCTGTTCATACTTCTGACATGCCTCATCGCCAACTTCAAGCCGCCCCTCAAAGGCACGGCCACTTACGATTTCAGCATGTCGCTCAAGGGCGTCTACGCCATGGGCACGGAAGGCGGCGGAATAGTGGGTGTTTACGCCGGCGGTTTCATTAAGAACCTCATCGGCGAGATGGGTCTGTATCTCGTGTGCGCCGCTGGTGTCATAATCTCACTGCTGTTCATACTCAACACGCCGCTGTCCACGCTGTTCGACAACGCCAGACTCCACGCCAAGGCCCGCAGACAGGCCAGACGTGAAGCACAGGAGGAACGCCAGCAGCTGGAAGAGATCGCAAGGCAGAGGGATGAAGAAACTGAGCGCTTAAAAGCGGAAGAAGAGAAGAAGGCGCTGGCTCAGCAAGAAAAGCAGAGGTCGGCAGCCGCGCTCGCTTCCGTTGCGTCCAGATCCAGGCCCAGGGAGATTCAGGAAAGAGTCGATACGGACTCGCTCCCGAAGCTCAACATGGATTCCATCGACACTTTCGATACCGAGCCCGCGTCCGCGCCGGTTGCTGAAGCAAATACCGAAGACATCGACATGCCGCCAATTCCTGCAGGAAGCACTTCCAGGTTCACGCCGGAGGACATAGGGCTCAAGACGCCTAAACAGCGTTTAGTCATAGACGGCATAACCGAGAACCAGCAGAACGTGCTGGACATGGTAATGGACGACGAACTCTTCGGAAAGGACGCGAAAGATAACAAGCCCGCCGCAGCCGCAAGGGACATTCAGGGAACTGCTGCAGCTGCAGTAAGCGCCAAAAAGCCCGCGGAGACTGCAAAAAAGACTGCTTCTGAAACAAAGACCGAAGAAAAGTCCTCTGAACAGAAACAGTCCGGCAGTTATGTATTTCCTCCGATACGGCTTCTCAACAGATCTTCCGGACTCGGAAGTTCCGGCTCCGGTCCTAACATAAAGGAACAGGCGGACCTTCTGGAGGAAACGCTTCACAGTTTCGGCGTCGCCGCCAGCGTCGTTGACGTTATAAAAGGACCTGCCGTTACTAGGTTTGAAGTCCAGCCCGCTACCGGTGTAAAGGTATCCAAGATAGCTGCTCTCCACGATGATCTGGCGCTCAACCTGCGCGCAAAGAGCTTGAGGATAGAGGCACCTATTCCCGGAAAGGCCGCGGTCGGAATCGAGGTCTCCAACGACTCCATTTCCACTGTCACTCTCAGAGAAATAATCGAATCCGACGAGTTCCAGAAGAGCAAGTCCAGGATAACGGTCGCGCTCGGAAGGAGCATAGGCGGAGACGCTATCGTTTCGGACCTTGCGTCCATGCCGCATCTGCTTGTGGCAGGTACCACCGGTTCCGGAAAATCCGTATGCATAAACAGCATGCTGATCAGTCTGCTCTATAAAGCAAATCCGGACGAAGTCAAACTTGTACTCATCGATCCTAAGGTCGTAGAACTGAGTGTATACAACGGTCTTCCGCATCTTCTCATACCGGTCGTAACGGATCCCGCAAAAGCTTCTGCAGCGCTTGGGACCATGGTCGCGGAGATGAACGACCGCTACAATAAGTTCGCCAACGAAGGAGTCAGGGATATACAGTCCTATAACGAGACTGTCCGTGCCAACGGCGAAGAGGACAAGGTCCTGCCCAAGATAGTCATAATCATAGACGAGCTTGCGGATCTTATCATGAGCGCAAAGAACACGGTCGAAGACTCTATATGCCGCATCGCGCAGAAAGCCAGAGCTGCCGGCATGCATCTTATAGTCGCCACTCAGAGACCCTCCACGGACATTATCACAGGCGTCATAAAGGCGAACATACCTTCCAGGATCGCGTTTGCCGTATCTTCTCAGACAGACTCCAGGGTAATACTGGATGTCGGCGGAGCGGAGAACCTTCTCGGGAAAGGCGACATGCTCTACGGTCCGCAGAGCTTGAGCAAACCGCTGCGCGTTCAGGGATGCTTCATCTCGGACGCGGAGGTCAGGAGCGTAATAGACTTCGTCAAGTCCCAGTTCGCGATGGCCAACTACAACGAGGATATCATCCACGCCATGAACAATTACGGCGTAAGCGCAGGATCGTCTTCCGACGAAGACGGCGAAGATGAACTCCTTAAGGACGCCATCGAAACAGTCGTAAGGGCCGAACAGTGCTCGGTCTCCATGCTTCAGCGAAGGTTCCGCATCGGCTACAACCGGGCAGCCCGTCTTGTGGAACTGATGGAAGAACGGGGCATAGTAGGGCCGGCGGACGGAGCAAGGCCCAGAAAGGT
>JAFZRK010000027.1 GCA_017619905.1 Bacillota bacterium | reverse complement strand
TTGTAGATCTGCATGGAATCGGCGGAAACTATCTCACCTCCGAGGTCTTCCGCAAGCCGGACCGCGTATTCTGTTTTACCGGAGGCCGTCGGCCCAACCACGAAAACAGTCTTTATCATTTTCTTCTGAACAGTCTCTCGAGTTCGTATTCCGTGAACTTAACGAAAACAGGTCTGCCGTGCGGGCAGGAATACGGGTTTTCGCAGCGGTCGAGATCCAGCATCAGAGCGGAGATCTCTTCAATAGACAGATGATCGTGAGCCTTTACCGCGGACTTGCAGGAACGCATTATTATCTGATCCTTTCTGGCCTGCACGCTGCGTCCTTCAAGAGAAGCTGCGAAGAATTCGTCTATGAAGTCCTCCGCTTCCGGGATATCCATGAAACCCGGAACCGCGCTTACGGCAAACGAGGACGGGCCGAACTCCGCGATGTCGAAACCTAGCTCAAGAAGCTGCGAAGCTGCGCTTCGGGCCTGCTGCATGTCAGCGATCCCGACGTCTTTTATCATAGGAACCAGAAGCTGCTGGGACGCGTTCATCTCGGAATTAAAGCTCCTGATAAGCTTCTCGTACATGATCCTTTCGTGCGCCGCATGCTGATCCAGAAGATACAGCCCGTCCGCGTCCTTAAGTATCAGGTAGGTATCGCGGAACTGACCTATGTACGTCAGACCCGAGAACAGAAGCCGTTTTGATGTATTGTATTCGAAGAACTCTTCCTGGACCTGCTCCGGCTCTTCGCGGGAGACCCTCAGTTCCTTAAAGAAATCGTCCAGGCCGGAATCGATGACCGGCTCAGGAGAGTCTTCCGAATCGCTGACTGCCGGCTCCGCAAAAACGCTCCGGACATCGGAAACCGGAACCTCCGGTATTACCTCATGAACCTGAGGCTCCGGCGTCTGCGTCCTTACCTCCAGCCCCTTGGGATCAAGCAGCGCCCTGCGGACAGATGCAACGACAAAATCGCTGACGGCTTTCTCCTGATAGAAGCGCACTTCCGTCTTGTGCGGATGGATGTTTACGTCCAGCTGTGTAGGTTCAACATACAGGAAGATGAATACAGCCGGATACATTCCGTCGAACAGTTTGTCGCTGTATGCCTGAGCGACCGCGTTCTCAAGAAGCTTGCTCTTTATCAGACGGCCGTTAACGAAGAAGACCTGCCTCCTGCGGTTCTTCTCGTAATATGTCGGCGAAGAGATGTATCCCTTGACGCGCATGCTGCCGTCGTCTGCTGCAAGCTCGAGCAGAGAAGCGCACATCTTGGGGCTGTAGACGGTCATTATGGCCTGTTTCAGCGAGTTTTTGCCGGTACTGGTAAAAAGGGTCGACCCGTTTGAAATGAGGCGTATGCGGACCTGAGGCCAGGCGATGGCCATCTTAGAAACATAGTCGGTTATAAGCGCGCTCTCGGTGTTGTCCGGTTTAAGGAACTTGAGGCGCGCAGGTATGCTGCAGAACAGGTCCCTTACTATGATGGTAGTACCTTCCTCGCAGGCAGCGTCTTCTATGCTTAAGATATTGGAATTCTCGATCGTGATGCGGGCGCCGAGCTTCTGTCCCGCGGGCTTTGAGACAAGTTCCGTCCTGGAGACAGAAGCAATGGAAGCAAGCGCCTCGCCTCTGAACCCCAGCGTATCGATGGCGTCAAGGTCCTCCGTCGTCCTGAGCTTGCTGGTCGCGTGGCGGGTAAACGCAAGCTTAAGCTGGTCCTTTGAGATGCCGCTGCCGTTGTCCGTAACGCGTATGTATTCCTTGCCGCCCTTGCTTATCTCGACTGTAACGGAAGTGGCGCCGGCGTCTATGGAGTTCTCCAGAAGCTCCTTAACTACAGAAAGAGGCCTTTCTATGACCTCTCCCGCAGCTATCTTTCCTGCTATCTCATCCGGAAGCTCGATTATATTCGGATAGATCATGAGTTCTCGGCCTCCTCCTTAAGCTCCTCCAAGACCTTGAATGCCGTGGACGGAGTGATGTTCATGATGTCCAGATCCTTCAGTTTCTGAACGATGACTGAGTCGTACACATTGAACAGCGAAAGCTGCTGCTCCGCATCCGGACTGCTCTGAGCCGAAGGGGTCAGCTTTATATCGTTGTATTCTTCTTCGAGCTGGGCGAGCTTCTGCTGGGCGGCGTCCAGAACGCTGCGCGGAACGCCGGCAAGCTTCGCCACGTGTATGCCGTAGCTCCTGCTAGCGCTGCCTTCCACTATCTTGTGCAGGAATATAATGTTCCCGTCCTTTTCCGCTACGTCAACGTTAAGGTTCTTTACGCCTTTTACGCTTCCCTCCAGCGCGGTGAGCTCGTGATAATGCGTAGCGAACAAAGTCCTTGCCTTAAGCTTCGGCTCCGTCAGATGCTCCACTACCGCCCAGGCGATCGAAAGACCGTCGTAGGTGCTGGTGCCGCGGCCTATCTCGTCCAGGATTATAAGACTTCTGGGCGTTGCGGTGTTGAGTATGTACGCGAGCTCGGACATCTCCACGAAAAACGTGGACTGTCCCATGGACAGGTTGTCGGAAGCTCCTATCCTTGTATAGATCCTGTCGCAAAGGCCTATCTCGGCCTCGTCTGCAGGCACGAAGCAGCCTGCCTGTGCCATGAGCACTATGAGCGCCAGCTGCCTCATGTACGTTGATTTTCCGGACATGTTCGGACCGGTGATCAGGAGCATTGAAGCGTTGTCCCTGTCTATGTACACGTCGTTGGAAACGAACCTGCCGTCCGCGATGGTGTTCTCGATGACAGGATGCCTGCCCTTTTTGATGACGATCTCGTCGCCGAGCGTAACAGTAGGACGCACATAGGCATTCTTAACGGATACTTCCGCATAACTGCAGAGAACGTCCGCGCAGGCAAGAGCGTAGGAATCCTCCTGAATGACCGACGCAAGCGCCTTGATCTCATCGCGCAGCGCTGTGAACAGACTGTATTCCAGCTCGTTGATCTTTGTCTGAGCGCTCATTACTATGCTCTCAATCTCCTTGAGTTCAGGAGTGATGTAGCGCTCTCCGCCGACGAGGGTCTGTTTTCTTATGTAATCGTCCGGGACCTGATCCGCCAGCGACTTGCTGACTTCTATGTAATATCCGAACACCTTGTTGTAACCGACTTTGAGAGTCTTGATGCCGGTACGTTCTCTCTCGGTGGCTTCCAGGCCGGCTATCCATTTGCGGCTGTTGTGAGAAGCATCGTAGATGTCGTCCAGCTGCTGGGAATACCCGCGTTTTATGATGCCGCCTTCGCGCAGGGAGAACGGAGGATCGTCGACTATGGCAGCGTCGATCTTTGCGCATATCTCCTGCAGCGGATCTATCCTTGCTTCTATGTCTTTGAGAAGCGCGGAATCCGATCTTCTGAGTATGTCCTTTATATCCGGAAGGCAAAGAAGACTGTTCTTAAGAGCGATAAGGTCTCTGGCATTGGCTGTGCCCAGCGACACTCTCGCCATGAGACGTTCAAGGTCGTAGACGCCTGCGAGCATCGCGCGCAGGTCGTTTCTGGCCAGAATGTCTTCGCAGAGATACTCGACTGCATCCAGCCTTGCGTCAATGTCGTCCTTGTCAGTGAGCGGCTCCCTGATCCACTGCCTGAGCTTTCTGGAGCCCATTGCAGTCCTGCAGCTGTCAAGCACTCCCAGCAGAGAACCGTTTACGTTCTTGTCAAAAAGCGTCTCGGTGAGCTCGAGGTTCTTGATGCTGGCCTTGTCCAGGCGCATGCACTTGGTGTCGTCAACTATCTTGAGCGGCTCCAGATGCGTAACGTCCTGCTTCTGCGTGTCCTTAAGGTAAGCAAGCAGCATGCCCGGAGCGCTCTTCTCGTAACTGAGACGCTGGCTTATCTGCGAGATATAGATCTCTTCGCCCAAAGAAGCGGTCTCCCAGAGCTGCGGAGCGCGTTCCTCAGAGTAATTGGTAATTATCTCCTTGGGCTGTATCCTTGCGATGAGCTCCGTCAGCTGCTCGTCCGCGTTGTCGCCTCCGAAGAAGGACGCGCGGAACTCGCCGGTGGAAAGATCGCACCAGGAAACGTCTATGCCGTTATCGAAATAGACAGAAAGAAGATAATTGTTCTCCTTTTCGGAGAGCATGGAGGAGCTGGTGAGCGTACCGGGAGTAACGACTCTGATGACTTCCCTGGGTACGATTCCCTTAACTTCCGCGGGATCCGCCATCTGCTCGGCAATGGCGACTTTGAAGCCCTTTTCTATGAGACGGGAGATATAGGTCTCGGCAGCATGGTAAGGTACGCCGCACATCGGGGCTCTTTCTTCATCCCCGCAGGCCCTTCCGGTCAGCACCAGATCCAGCGCTTTGGATGCTTTATAGGCATCGTCAAAGAACATCTCGTAGAAGTCTCCGAGACGGTAGAAAAGGATGCAGTCCTTGTACTGCTCCTTCGTTGCCAGATACTGCTGCATCATGGGGCTTAGAGCCATTCTATCCCTCCAGAAGCCCGTGCGCCTTTTGAACGACGGCCTTTATATCGTACCCGGCAGACGTTCCGCCGAGGGTAAGATGCACTAAGAATTCTATGTTTCCGGTGGTTCCGGTTATCGGGGAGAAGTCCAGCCCCTGCACGGAAAGACCGTTCTCTTCAGCATATGCGATAACGTTCCGTATGACCTCTTCGTGTACGGAAGAGTCGCGAATTATGCCTTTCTTTCCTACCTGTTCGCGGCCTGCCTCGAACTGCGGCTTTATAAGCGCGACCATGGCGCAGCCTTCTTTAAGCAGAGCAGACGCGTTCGGGAATATATGCTTAAGCGATATGAACGATACGTCCGTGCACGCAAAGTCTACCTTCTCCGGGAACGCTGCAGTGTCCAGCGTTCGGAAGTTGGTCTTTTCCATGCATACGACGCGTTCGTCGACTCTCAGCTTATACGCAAGCTGGTTCGTCCCGACGTCCAGAGCGTAGACCCTGGCGGCCCCGCGCTGCAGCAGGCAGTCCGTAAAGCCGCCGGTGGAAGAACCGATATCCAGGCAAACAAGCCCCTGCGGATCTATTCCGAAAACGTCCAGCGCTTTCTGGAGCTTGTAGCCGCCCCTGCTTACGAACGGGCAGATGTCACCTTTTATCTCTATGAGAGCGTCCTGCTTTATCTGCGCGCCGGGCTTGTCTGATATTGCGCCGTCAACGTAGACGAGGCCTTCCATTATGGCCGCGCGCGCTTTTTCTCTGGATTCGAACAGGCCATTATCGACAAGGAGTACGTCAAGACGGGTCTTCACGGGCGTCCTCCGATAAAGTCGATGATCTTATCCGCTATTCCGCGGCTGTCCATGCCGTAGGCAGCCCTGAGCTCGGATATGCTGCCGTGCTCTATGAAACCGTCCGGCCAGCCGATGTTCAGGACTTTGCTCCTGCCGGTCTCGGATGCGCGGACGGATACTCTGGAACCGAATCCGCCGTCCGCCAAGCCGTCTTCCACGGTGACGATATACTTGTAATCGTCAAGACATCTATCGATAAAGTCCATATCCAGCGGCTTAAGAATGCCTATGTCGCATACTGCGTAGCTCATCGGCTTCCAGCCGGCTACGACCTTCGTTTCAAGCACCGAAGCGCACTTAAGGCACTCGGAGAGCATGTTGGCGTCAGATATGATAAGGACGTCGCTGCCTTCTTTCAGTATCTGCGGGCTTCCGGTCCCTGCAGGAATTTCGAATGTTCCCGGGCAGTTCTTTGGGTACCTGACAGCGACAGGCGTCTTGAGTTCCAGAGCCAGGCGGAACATGTTCTCCATCGTCTTTTCGTCGCGGGGATTCATTATCGTCATCCCGGGCATGGAGTACAGATAAGATATGTCGTAGATGCCCTGATGCGTCTCGCCGTCCCTGCCCGTAACGCCTGCTCTGTCAACCGCGAATATGACAGGAAGCTCCTGGAGGCATATCTCGGAGAGCATCTGGTCGTAAGCTCTCTGAAGGAACGTGGAATATATCGCGACTACCGGCTTTTTGCCGTTGAGAGCAAGGCCTTCCGCAAAAGCCGCAGCGTGCTGCTCGGCGATTCCGACGTCAAAGAATCTGTCGGGGTATGCTTTGGCGAACCCGGCAAGGCCCGTCGATTCGCCCATGGCTGCGGTAACCGCGCAGATATCGGCATCCTTTGATGCGAGCTCTGTAAGTATGTCCCCGAAGGTCTCTGACCAGCTCTTTTCGTCGGTGCACGGTGTGTCTCCGCTGACCGGGTCGTACTTTCCGACGCCGTGGAACTTGGTCGGATCCTCCATCGCAGGCGCAAAGCCGTTGCCTTTCTGCGTAATTACATGCACAAGTACCGGCTGGTCCAGACCCTTTACGAATCTCAGAACATTGGTCAAGCTCTCGATGTCGTGGCCGTCCACTGGCCCGTAATACTTAAAGCCGAGCTCCTCAAAAACGCTTCTGGGAAGCAGCGAGTACTTGAGCTTGTCCCTGATGACGCTGAGCCGGTGCACGCCCTTGGGCGTGTTCATGCGTTTGAGGTTGGTCTTGAAATTCTTGTATAGATTGGACGTTCTGAGCTTCTGCAGATGCCTTGAGAAACTTCCGATGCTTTTGGATATGGACATCCTGTTGTCGTTCAGGATTATTATGAACGAAGTGTTGCTGCCGCCTGCCGCGTCGAGCGCCTCAAGCGAGACGCCCGCGGTGAGCGTGCCGTCTCCGATGACTGCGACGCAGGAGTAATCGCCGCCGGAAAGGTCTCTGGCTTTGGCGTAGCCGTAAGCTATCGATACGGAGGTCCCGCTGTGACCGGGATCGTCCGCGTCGTGAACGCTCTCGTGCCTCTTCGGGAAGCCTGAGATACCTCCGTGCTGCCTCAGCGTCTCCATCTTGTCCCAGCGTCCGGTCAGCATCTTCGACGCGTAGCACTGGTGCCCCACGTCCCAGACGATCTTGTCCCGGGGCGAATCAAAAACATGATAGATAGATATAGTAAGTTCCACAGCTCCCAGAGAAGAAGCCAGATGCCCTCCGGTGCGGGACACGGTGTCTATCATGTCCTTCTTTATCTCCGCCGCAAGATCGTTCATCTCCTGCACGGACATAAGCTTGATCTGTTTTGAAAGATCCTCGTTTTTATTCATACAGTTTGGTTTCGAGAAGATCAGCCAGATATCTGTAGATAGAGGCATGATCGTAGTATTTTTCTATTGCGCGGCGGGCGGTCGCTATGTATTCCGCGGCCTGCGCCACGGCTTTTTCGCGGCCGAAGAGCTGAACGTACGTACTTGCGTCCGCATCCTGTCCGCTGCCGCTGTCGGCAAGATCGTCCACGAGCTGGAATGCCATGCCGATGTTCTCTCCGAATACCGCAAGGTCCTCCCATGTGGCCTGATCCATTCCGCCCAGGAAACCGCCGGCCATTACGCTTGCGCGGATCATGCAGGCGGTCTTCTTGTAGTTTACGTAGTTTATAAGATCCGCGGAGCACTGTTCTCCCTCGGTCTCTATGCCAGTTATCTGACCGGCTACCATGCCGCGGCAGCCGCATCCCTTAGAAAGCGAATACGAAGCGCGGACTTTTCTCTTCAGCAGCTCCGCGTCGTCCAGATACATAAGCATGTCCTTGTTCATGGTCTCGAAGGCGCAGGACAGAAGTCCGTCCCCTGCAAGGACAGCTGTTGCTTCTCCGAACTGCTTGTGGACAGTCGGCTTGCCCCTTCGGAGATCGTCGTCGTCCATGCAGGGAAGATCGTCGTGTATCAGCGAATAAGTGTGGATGTATTCCGCCGCGCAGGCGAACGGGATGACGAACGCCAGCGGCGTGTTGAACATCTCACAGGCGGCCAGCACCAGCACGGGCCTTATGCGCTTGCCTCCGGAGAGCAGCGCGTATTTCATCGAATCGTAAAGGTCCTTGCTCAGCGGATCGATCTCCGGGATGAAGTCCAGGATGTGATCGTCCACTATCCTGCGGTATTTGTTGAATATTGCGCGGTCGGAATCAGACAGCATCGAAGTCCTCCGTTGTATCAGTCTCGGGTCTGTATATCTGAAGCTTCTGTTTTGCTTCCTCCAGTATCTTTTCGCAGAGCTCGTAGTACTTTACGCTCTCTTCGTAGAGCTTGATGCTCTCCTCAAGCGTGCACTCAGGGCTCTTGAGCAGTTTTACCGCGTCCTCCAGTTTGCGGAGAGCGTCTTCAAATGTAAGCATATCACTCATTAAGTGCCACCTCGTTAACGGTACATCCGGCGCTTCCGTCACGGAAGACCAGCGTGATGCGGTCGCCTGCCTTCAGACCTTCTGCCTTGGATCTCCAGCATCCGTCCGCGTCTTTTACGGCAGTGTAGCCGCTCTTAAGAACAGACATAGGATCGTTTGCCTTTAGCTCCGCGGCTGCAATGCTGAGCCGGTTGGAGAGATATGTGATCCTTGAGACAGCGGCGCTGTCCAGTCTGTCTTTCAAACGCTGAAGAACGGTCTCCTGCAGTTCCACCCTTCCGAGCAGAATATCGAAAACAGCGGCAGGACTGCAGGAACGGACCCTGTCTTTAAGGTTGTCTATGTGCGGCGCGCAAAGCTCCGCAGCTGCGGTCGGAGTGGACGCACGAAGATCCGCCGCAAGATCGGAGATAACATGGTCCGATTCGTGCCCTACAGCGGAAATGACCGGTATAGCCGAAGCATACACCGCCCTCGCGACGCTCTCCTCGTTGAAGGTCCACAGGTCCTCCAGCGAGCCGCCTCCTCTGCCGATTATGATTATATCAGTATCGGGCCTTTTTTCGTTAAAAAACTTTATTCCTTCGCATACGGTCGCTGCGCTTCCCGGGCCCTGAACCAGAGCCGGATACAGCAGTATCTCCACCAAAGGGTCGCGGCGTCTCAGCGTCTGCGCGATATCCTTTATGACGGCGCCTGTGGGAGATGTCACTACTCCTATCTTTCTGGGGAAAGCAGGCAGCTGCTTTTTGTGCGCGGGGTCAAAAAGACCTTCCGCTTCCAGCTTCTTTTTGAGCTGCTCGAACGCCGCGGCAAGAGCGCCTTCGCCTTCCGCCTGTATGTCCGTCACAAAAAGACTGTAGGAGCCGCTGCGCTCAAAGACGTTTATGTTTCCGAACACCGTAAACTCCATGCCTTCGGAGACTTCGTAGCGAAGTGTGGACACGCGGCTGGCCGGAAGGAAGCAGCTTATCCTGCTGTCGCTGTCCTTAAGGTCGAAGAACCAGTTTCCGCTTCCGTGCCTGGTTATACGGGATATCTCACCTTTTACCGCGACGCTCATAAGTATCGGATCCGTGGACAGCACTCTGGAGATGTATCTATTCAGTTGTGAGACTGTTATTGCCTTTGTCTGCATGTTCTGTCATAAGCGATGAGCGCCTCGCCCGCCGCGTTGTCGGAACAGTACTCCTTCAGCCCGAAGGTGTATCCGTACGGGCCGAAGTGTTCCCTGAGGAACTGACTGCAGGCCACGCCGCCGGAGACGAGCACCTGCGAAACTCCGTATCTATCTTTCAGAGCTTCCGCCGACCTTAGGAAACTCTCGGCTATTCTGTCCATCGCGAAGTACGAGAGCTCGTCCGCGCTGAGCATGTTTTCAGCCGTTCTGAGCGATGTTTCCAGCCCGGACAGGTTAAGTCCCGACTCCGACATGAAAACGCGTTTAAACGGGCATTTCGGGGCTTCAGGGGCCATTCGCAGAGCCGCTTCGTCTATATACTTCCCGGCAGGGAAAGGATATCCCAGATCCGTGCCCAGACGGTCCAGAAGCTGCCCGTAGGAAATGTCGTTCGTTCCGAATACCAGCTCGTACTTTTCGCCGTCCCTGAGTATGAATTCAAGAGTTCCGCCGGACAGATGAGCCATTATCACCGGCTTTGAAGTATCGATGCCCGTCTTATAAGCGGCAGCATAGAAATGCGCCACCTGATGCGAGGTCTCCATGTATTCCGCGCCTATGGCCGCAGCGACTGTTCTGCCCATACTAGTGCCTGCGGTAAACACCGGCATATAGGAGCCGTCGACTGGTCTGGGCCTTGATGCAGCGCATACAGTGACTATCCTGCCCCTGTACTGCTCAAGCAGCGGGGAGAGCAGTTCCGGAAGCGCTTTCCAATGCTGAAAAAGAGCATCAGATTGCCTGAGCCCTTTTCCCCCTTCTCCGACCTCCAGCAGTCTGCGGGAGCTTGTGATGACATTTCCACTGCCATCGACCGCCGCTGCGGAGGTAGTATAATTGCTTGTGTCTATTCCTATATAGACCGGATCACTTATCTGCATCTGCGCGGTCTTTTGAGATCCTTCCAAGTATGCCGTTCACGAACTTCTGCGAATCCTTGCCGCCGTAGATCTTGGCTATGCGCACGGCTTCGTTTATGGCGGCCGGAACAGGTACCGTATCGTCATCAAGATAGAGCATCTCGGCAATGCAGACTCTCAGGACCGAAAGATCTACTTTTGCGAGCCGCTCCAGCTTCCATCCCCTGCTGTACGACTCGATCATGTCGTCTATCTCGTTGTTGTGGTTGATGTAGGCGTCGAAAACGGCGTCGAAATACTTTCTGTCCAGATCTTCGCCGAGGAACTCCTCCGAGAAGCCGTTCTTTGCTTCCTCGGAAAAGTCGCCCTGTATCTCCATCTGGAAGAGCATCTTCATCAGCGCCTCCCTGGAAGACGGCCTGCTGGTCCTATTGTCTGACATTGCTCAGATCCACCCCTTCGATATGTATGTTTATATGGTCCGGATCCAGATTGGTCTCCAGACCGAGTATCTCCTTGACGTTCTCCTGTACGTTCCAGGAAACTTCAGGGATATTGACGCCCCAGAATACGTTTACGAAAATGTCCACGTCAAGATTGCCGAAAAGATTGGTTATGAAGACACCGTCGTGTATCGGCGGGAGCTCCTGTATTCCGGCAATGCCTTCCGTAGCGAGAACGGCCTTCCTTATGAACTGTTCCGCGTAGGCGAAACTGTTTTTTTCCTTGGGGTCGTTGTTGGCCATGTTACGAACGCAGTTGAAACGGCTGCCGGGCGGCTTCTGTCTGCCGCCCGCGCAATGATAAGGCGAGCAGCGATATTATCACTGTCCGCCCTTTCTTTATCTCTGCAGTTTGTTTACTTGGATCTTCCGAGATAATCGCCTGTTCTGGTGTCTATCTGGATGCGCTCGCCCTCTTCGATGAAGATCGGTACCTGGATGACTGCTCCGGTCTCTACGGTAGCTGCCTTGGTGACGTTGGTGGCGGTGTTGCCCTTTACGCCCGGCTCGGTCTCGGTAACGATGAGATCCACGAAGTTCGGAGCTTCAACGGTGAACGCGCTGCCCTGGTAGAACTTGACGGTTACTTCGTCGTTCTCCTTGATGTACTTGATGGCGTCCTCCACGAGATCGAATGCCAGGGGTACCTGGTCGTAGGTCTCAGGATCCATGAAGTAGTACAGTTCGCCGTCGTTGTAGAGGTACTGCATTTTCTTGGTCTCGATGTGCGCCTGCTCGAACTTGTCGCTGGGGCTGAAGGCCTCTTCTCTGGTGGCTCCGGTAAGGATGTTTCTGTACTTGGTCCTTACGAAAGCTGCGCCTTTGCCCGGCTTAACGTGCTGGAAATCCAGAACTACGTGGGGCTCGCCGTTGATGTCGAAGGTCATGCCTTTTCTGAAATCGCTTGCTGTGATCATTGGTTATCATCCTTCCTTATATAACTAAAGAATTATTAACTCTTTGGGTGCTGTAACAAAGTTTATTATACCTGTTTCGGTGACTAATGCCAAGTCCTCTATTCTTACTCCGAACTTTCCGGGAAGGTATATTCCGGGTTCAATGGAGACTATCGTTCCGGCCTTTATCGGCTCGTTGTTCGTCTGCGCGTACCTGGGGCTCTCGTGTATCTCCAGGCCAGTTCCGTGGCCGAGACTGTGACCGAAATACTCTCCGTATCCGGCCTTCTCTATCACGTCTCTGGCGAAGGCGTCGCACTCCCTGCCGGTAAGTCCAGCGTGTATCTTATCGCAGGCGTTCTGCTGCGCTTCCAGAACTATGTTGTAGACGTCGATCATCTCCTGTGAGGGCTGTCCTATCGCGACTGTCCTGGTCTCGTCGGAGCAGTATCCGCCGACCTTGCAGCCGTAATCCATGGTAACGAAGTCGCCCTTCTTTATGACGTCGTCGCCTGGAACTCCGTGCGGAAGACTGGTCTTTGCTCCGGTTATGAGGATGGTGTCGAAACTCAGTTCTTCCGCGCCGTTCTTCCTCATGAAGTATTCGAGCTCAGCGGCGGCCTCGCGCTCCGTAAGACCGGGCCTCAGAAACTCGCACATATGGTCGAACGCAAGCATCGCTATGGAGCATGCAGCCTTGGTCGCCTCGATCTCGTACTCGTCCTTGACTTCCCTGAGGGCAAGGACTATGTCTTCTTCCGGAACGAACTCTTTGGAAGGACACTTTTCCTTGAACGACAGAGCCAGCGACAGACGTATCCTGTCCTTCTCTATGCCGATCTTCTTCTCGAACCTGGAGTTGATGAAGTCAAAGACGGACCTGCCGATTCCGATCTCGTAGTATTCCAGCCAGGTCAGCGACTGAGCCATCTCGCGGTAGCGGAAGTCGGTGATGATCACTGCGTCGTTCTGCGTTACGTACAACGCGCAGTCGTTGCCCTTTTTGCCAGTAAAGTAGGCCACGTTGGGCTCTCCGCTGACATAGAAAGCGTTAAGTCCGCGGGCGGCAAGCTCCGCTCTGAGGCGCGTCAGGCGGTCCTCAAATCTATTCGACATCGACTGCCTCCCCTATTATCTTGTAGATATCGGCAATGATAGTCTGAAGCTGCATCTGAGCGTTGAAATACGAAGACGCCAGCGGATCGGACATCACTATGCCGTAGAGCTTCTGGATCTGATCCAGAGCATCCGCGTCGGGCTCCTGTCCGGTCATCATCTTTGTCTGGAATTCCATGCTCTTGTTCTGGAAATCGTTCATCATTGCGTAGACCTGCTCGTTCGCCTTGAGCGCGTTCTGCGCGTCGACGTAATCCTTGAACTGGTCCGTCTCCTTAAGAGATCTTACAAGCTCATGGGCAAGATCGTAAACGTTCTGCATATCATACCTCCATAAAGACCGGTACTATGGCCGGGCTTCTATTGACCTTTTTATAGATAAAGCTTCTCAGCGTACTGACCATTATCTTTTCTATCTCGGCGCGCTTCTTGTTCTCCGCGTAGGCGTCGTCAACTGCGTTGAGTATCTCGGCACGTGCCTCGTCCAGAATGCCGCCGTACTCCTTGACGTAGATGAGTCCGCGCGTGTGGAGCTGCGGAATGGATCTTAGGCGTCCGGTAGACGCGTCGAACGCAGCGGCAAGAACTATCAGACCGCTCTCGGAAAGGTTCTTCCTTTCGGAGAGAACGGAGTTTCCAATATCTCCGACGCCCAGTCCGTCGACCAGTATAGGATTGGCGCTGACCTTCTCCTTGCTAAGAGCCATGGATCTTCTGGAAAGTTCAATGACATCGCCGTTGGACGCATAGATGATGTTCTTCTTGGGCATTCCGAGGCGCTCCGCTATCCTTGCGTGACCAAGCAGATGCCTTACTTCACCGTGGACCGGAATGAAGAACCTGGGCTTAAGCAGCGTGTGCACAAGCTTTAGTTCCTCCTCGCAGGCGTGGCCGGAAACGTGGGTCTCGGCTATGTCGTTGTAGAGAACGTCCGCGCCCTGCTCCATGAGCGAATTGACTATGTCCGACACGTCCCTTTCGTTGCCCGGGACCGGGTTGGACGAAAGGATGACCAGGTCGTTGTCCCTTATGTGCACGTTCTTGTGCAGTCCGTCCGACATCCTGGACAGAGCGCTCATGGGCTCGCCCTGGCTTCCGGTCGTTATGATCACGAGCTCGGAATCGTCTATCCTGTTGATGTCCTTAAGAGGAATGAGCGTTCCCGGCGGAATGTTCAGGTAACCAAGCTCCTGAGCGATGTTGACAGTATTCTCCATGCTGCGTCCGGAGACCGCGACCTTTCTGTTGTTCTCGACAGCGATGTCGATTATCTTCTGAACGCGGTGAACGTTGCTGGAGAAAGTCGCGATGATTATTCTCTTCTCAGAGCCCCTGATGATGCTCGCGAGCGAATTGCCGACTATCTCCTCGGACTTGGTATAACCGGGTCTTAATGCGTTGGTGCTGTCCGCAAGGAGCAGAAGCACGCCTTCCTGGCCTATCCTTGCGAGGCGCGCAAGGTCTATGGGGCTTCCGTCCACCGGAGTATAGTCGACCTTAAAATCACCTGTGTGAAAGACTGTGCCTACAGGCGTCTTTATCGCAAAAGCGAAGGAATCCGCCACGGAATGTGTAGTGTGTATGGCTTCCGCCTTGAAGCACCCCAGGTCAATCACCTGACCGGGCTCCAGCTCAAAGAGCGTGCTGTCAGTAAGCTTGTGTTCCTTGAGTTTGTTCTTTATGAAGCCGATCGTAAGACGGCTGCCGTAGATGGGCACCTGAAACTGCTTAAGCAGATACGGAACTCCGCCTATATGGTCCTCGTGCGCGTGCGTTATCAGCACGCCGCGGAACTTATGTATGTTCTCCGCTATGTATGAAAAATCGGGAATTACCGCGTCAACACCCAGCATCTCGTCGTCCGGAAATGACAGACCGCAGTCGATGGCTATCATGTCGTCCCCGTACTCAAGGACGGTCATGTTCTTGCCTATCTCGTGCAGTCCGCCCAGCGGGATGACGCGGAGCTTCTTCATTTTGTTGTTTGTCGTTTTCTTTGCCATTTTATCCTTTCACGACGATGTTGAAGAGCTTGCCCGGAACGGCTATGGCCTTTACGACTTCCCTGCCTCCGATCAGTTCCATGACGGACGGCTGGTCCATGCAGAATGCGAGCAGTTCCTCCCTGCCCGCGGTTGCCGGAACGTCCAGCTTTCCGCGCACCTTGCCGTTGATCTGTATGGCTATCTCCACGGTATCCTTTACCAGAGCGGTCTCGTCGCACTCCGGCCAGGGATGTCTGTAGAGGGATTCGTCATAGCCGAGGCCTTCCCACATCTCTTCGCAGATGTGCGGGGCGAACGGAGCCAGCAGCAGGACAACGGTCTCGGCGGCATAGCGCATCAGGCCCATGTTAACGTCGTCCAGCTCTTTATAGCGGTAAAGCTCGTTGACCAGCTCCATTATCGCGCTGATGGCGGTATTGAAGTTGAACCTCTTCTCGATATCGTCTGTAACTCTCTTAATAGTGTTGTTCAGTATGTAATTCAGTTGTTTGTCGTCCTTGGTCTCCGGTCTGAACACCGCGGGAATGCCTTCGGTATCCTTTGCCAGATCGTAGATCAGACGGTAGACCCTGCCCAGGAAGCGGAATGAGCCCTCAACGCCGGTGTCGGACCACTCCAGCTCTCTTTCCGGAGGCGCAGCGAACAGTATGAACAGCCTTGCCGTGTCCGCGCCGTATCTGTCGATTATCTCGTCCGGGCTAACGACATTGCCTATGGACTTGCTCATCTTGCCGACTATCCAGTTGCCTTCAGCGTCGTTGTAGCCCTTCAGGACCATGCCCTGAGTCAGCAGATTGGTGAACGGCTCCTCGCAGTTCACCAGGCCCAGATCGTAGAGCACCATCATGAAGAAGCGAGCGTACATCAGGTGCAGTATCGCGTGCTCCACGCCGCCGATGTACTGATCGACGGGCATCCAGTAAGCAGCCTTTGCGGGATCGAACGGCGCTTTGCCGTTCTTTGCGTCGCAGTAGCGCAGGAAGTACCAGGACGAATCCAGGAAGGTATCCATGGTGTCTACTTCCCTCTTTGCGGGCTTGCCGCAGACAGGGCAGACCGTGTCCACGAAGGTCTTTGACGTGGCTACCGGAGACTCTCCCTTGCCTGTAAATTCAACGTCCGTGGGCAGCAGAACGGGCAGGTTCTCTTCCTTTTCAGGCACCCATCCGCAATGCTCGCAGTATATCATCGGTATCGGGCAGCCCCAGTACCTCTGCCTGGATATCAGCCAGTCGCGGAGTCTGTAGTTGGTCTTACCTTCGCCCAGGCCGATGGCCTTCAGGTCGTCCCTGATGGCGATAATGGCGTCCTGGTTGTCCATGCCGTCGTACTTGCCGGAGTTGATCATCTTGCCTTCGGCTTCGAACGCGGCGGTCAGATTGTTTACGTCTATGTCTTCCCTGCCGGGATCGACGACGGGGATTATCTCCAGGCCGAACTTCTTCGCAAAGTCGAAGTCCCTCTGGTCGTGAGCCGGAACGCCCATTACTGCGCCCGTGCCGTAGGAGATCAGCACGTAGTCGGAGATGTAGATGGGCATCTTCTTGTGAGTCAGCGGGTTCATGGCGTAACGTCCGATGAACACGCCGGTCTTCTCCTTGCTGGTGGAAGTACGCTCAATGTCGGAGAGGTGCTTCACCTGCTCCGCGTATTCATCTACCGCCGCCTCGTATTCAGTGCCGTGCACCAGCTCATGCAGCATGGGATGCTCGGGGCTCATTACCATGAAAGTCGTGCCGAACACGGTGTCCACGCGCGTGGTGAACACCCTCAGTTTCTTTTCAGAATCAACGATGTCGAAGTCCAGCTCGGTGCCTTCGGAACGTCCTATCCAGTTCTTCTGCATGGTCTTGACCTTTTCCGGCCAGCCGGGCAGCTTCTCCAGGTTGTCCAGCAGTCTGTCCGCATAGTCCGTTATCTTCAGGTACCACTGAGACAGATCCTTCTTGGTGACTTCGGTCTTGCAGCGCTCGCACTTTCCGTCTACCACCTGCTCGTTGGCAAGCACTGTCTGGCATGACGGGCACCAGTTGACCGGGTTCTCCTTCTTGTAGGCCAGGCCCTTCTTCCAGAACTGGATGAAGATCCACTGCATCCACTTGTAGTAGTCTTCTTTATAAGTGCAGACCTCGCGGTCCCAGTCGTAGGAGAAGCCGCAGAGCTTCAGCTCGTCCTCCATCTCGGCGATGTTGGAGCTTGTCCAGACTGCGGGATGGATGCCGTGCTGTATGGCTGCGTTCTCGGCCGGAAGTCCGAAGGAATCGAAACCGATGGGATGAAGGACGTTGCAGCCCTTCATGGTCTTGAACCTTGCAACTACGTCGCCTATGGAGTAGTTCCTTACGTGTCCCATGTGGATCTTTCCGCTGGGATACGGGAACATCTCCAGGCAGTAATACTTCTCGGCGGACGGGTCTTCCGTAACGTGGAAGACGTCGCTTTCCTTCCACTTCTGCTGCCATTTCTTTTCTATAGCTCTGAAATCATAACGGTCGTTCATTTGGATCAGTTCCTTTCCGGCTCGTACTGCTCGCTGTCGCAGTCGGCCCAGATCTTTTCTATGTTGTAATAATCTCTTTTAGCTTTGATGAACAGGTTGACTATGATGTCGCCGAAATCCAGAAGAATCCATCCGCTCTCGCCGACGCCTTCCTTGTGATGCAGCTCTTCTCCGAGCTGGGCCATCTTATCCTCGGCTTCGTCGGCAAGCGCTTCCAGAAGACGCGGGTTGGCGGCGTCCGCTATCACGAACCAGTCCGCGAATCCCGATCTTTCGGCGATGTCGATAAGGACTATGTCCTGCGCCTTCTTGGCGTCCAGGGCTTTAGCGATCTGAAGGGCGGTCTCTTTGTTGCTCATTCTTATCTCCTTGTCTTTTGGTACCCTTTCCTTAAGCCAGTCTATGAAACCCTGAGAGGTCTCGTTGAATCTATCGTCATTTGATCGTGTTACATATGCTTTTATGCGTTCCATTACCAGCAGCATGCTGGCTTCAAGATCGTCTGTCAGCGCTTTTCTGAGGACCGACGCCTCGCTGAAAGGCCTGCCGTCCTCCAGAGTGTCCGCGAGCTTCAGCACCATCGTGAGCTTGCATGCGCCCGCGCGCCCTATCGTATGGTACCTTACAGCTTCCAGGATCTCCGGATCCGTTACGCCCCAGTCCTTCTCAAGATGCTCCGCGGCAAGAGGCCCATGCTCGAGGTTTCCCATGTGTCTGTAAGCATCGTGGAATATGGCGGCGACTTCCAGCCGGTCCCAGTCCGCTCCGTAGCGCTCCGCGTACTCTTTCGCTTTGGCAATGACGCGCAGAGTATGTTCGTAGCGGGTCTGCTTTACGTTGTCCTTTACGAACTGCAGGAGCTTGTCCTTGAATTCTCTTGTGTATGCGTTGTCTGCCATATCAGCCGCGTTCCGGAAGATCCAGAGCTATCGAAAGCTCCTTCAGCTGATCTTCCCCGACTATTGTCGGCGCTTCGGACATTACGCACTGCGCGTTCTGGTTCTTAGGGAAAGCGATGACCTGACGGATGTCGTCCGTTCCCATAAGCAGCATGCACAGGCGGTCGAGGCCGAATGCCAGGCCTCCGTGAGGCGGCGCTCCGTACTTGAAAGCGTCTATGAAGAAGCCGAAACGCACGCGTATCTCCTCTTCCGAGAGCTTAAGCACTTCGAATATGGTCTTCTGAAGCTCGCTGTCGTGTATCCTTATGGACCCGCCGCCGGCTTCGTAGCCGTTGATCACTATGTCGTAAGCGTCCGCGTAGACCTTGTCCAGTTCGCCGCTCTTAAGGAAGCCGATGTGCTCCTTCTTCGGCGACGTGAACGGATGATGCATCGCTGTGTAGCGCTGTTCTTCCTCCGACCACTCGAACATCGGGAAGTCCGTTATCCAGCAGAGCTTGAAGTTGTCAGGATCCAGCAGGCCAAGCTTACCCGCGATGTCCCTTCTAAGGAAACCGAGCGCGGCCCAGACGACGTTCTTTGGTCCGCTGCAGATAAGGATAAGGTCCCCTGTATTAGCGTTGAACTTGTCGCAGATCGCAGCCAGTTCTTCCTGAGAGAAGAACTTGTTTACAGAAGATTTTATTTCGTCCTGTTCTATTCTTATCCATACAAGGCCCTTTGCGCCGAACACTTTTACGGATTCGACCATCTTGTCGATGTCTTTTCTGGAGAACTTTTCGGATCCGCCGGCGATATCTATGCCCATCACCTTGCCGCCGGCCGCGATCGCGTCCGTAAACACCTGGAAAGCGCAGTCCTTAACGGAGTCCTTAATGTCCGTAAGCTCAAAACCGAAGCGCAGGTCCGGCTTATCGGAACCGTAGCGGTCCATGGCCTCGTCCCATGTAAGGCGCGGAAGCGGAGTCTCGATGTCGATGCCCCTCATCTCCTTGAAAAGTTCCTTAAGGAACGCTTCCTGTACGG
>JAFZRK010000026.1 GCA_017619905.1 Bacillota bacterium | reverse complement strand
CCTCGGACCTGTTGCAGGTGTTCGTAACCCTGCCGCCGCCGGGAATGCTCTGCGCCACTGCGTAGAGCGTGGTCATGCGGATTCTGGGCGGGATGTTGATCCTGGTGTCGCTGCTCAGCTCGAACTGCTCCCCGAGCGTATCCTTGAGCGCCGCGGTGGCCGCGCCGATGTTAATGACGTAATGCTTGAGCCCAAGATGCTCCACCAGCTGGTAGGAGTCGGAGATGTCGGCCTGTTCTCCGTCCGGCATCAGTACGCCCACCACTCTGTCAACACCAAGCGCTTTTACCAGCAGCGCCGCGCAGACGCTGGAGTCCTTGCCGCCGGAAATGCCTATGACGGCGCTCGCCTTAGGACCGTTGCATTCGAACCAGTCCTGTATCCAGGCGACTATGTTCTTTATCTCTTTCTTTGCGTCGAACTTAGCCATCGTTCGGACCTCCGTTCTAACCGTCGTATCTTGCCTTCTCGTGCTCCATGCGCCATTTGATGCTTCTCTCCAGATACTTGACGTACTCCGGGTTCTTGCATATGCCCTTGCCGGCGTCGTCGGAGATCTTTGCCACGTCTCCGCCGTTGCAGGCAGTAGTCTTCATTACGATGTTGAGCGGCGGCGCGAAAGTATCGTTGGAAATGTAAGTGCCTATTCCGAAGGCAACCTTAACCTGATCCTTGAAATACTCGTTTATGGCGTTGGCCTTCTCGAAATTCAAGCTGTCGGAGAACAGCAGAGTCTTGGTCTTAGGATCAATGCCAAGCTTATTGTAGTGGGCTATCATCTTGTCGCCCCAGACGTACGGATCCGCGCTGTCGTGCCTTACGCCGCTGAACAGCGTGGCGAAGGTCAGCTGGAAGTCTCTCAGGAAGCAGTCCGTGGTGATAGCATCCGTGAGAGCCGTTCCGTTGAGTATGCCGTACTCCTTTACCCAGTAGTCCATCATGTACCAGTTGGAATAGGACGGGTTGTGCTTGTGGTTGCCCTGTCCAACGCACATGACCCACTCGTGAGCCATGGTGCCGACAGGAGTGACTCCGTACTTTCTGGCCAGGAACACATTGGATGTACCGACAAACCTGGAGGCCTTGTAGGATGCGTCCTTCATCTTGCGGACAGCCATCTCCTGGGCCTCGCCGGAAAGTCGCCTTCTGAGGCCGAACTCGGAGAAGGAGCCGATGTTGTACTTGCCTGTCTTCAGCCACTTTATCTTCTCGTCCAGACGCTTCTCGTAGTCCTTTATGAGCTCCGCGTAGTCGTACTGCATGCGGAAGTATACCTCGTTGACTATGGCCAGCGTGGGTATCTCGTACATGGATGTGTTGAGCCAGGTGCCCGTGGTCTCGATCGCAAGTCCGCACTCGTCGTCCGCGGAGATGTTGAAATCCTCGAAACGCGGATGCCACAGACGCAGGAAATCGATGTAGGAGCCCTTCAGCCATCTTATGTTGTTGAGGTACTCCAGCTCGTCCTCCTTGAAACGAAGGCCGCAGTACATCTTGATCTGGCGCTTTATCTCCTTTACCATCTCCGGGGTGAAATGCACGTCCTTGTTCCTGCACTTGAAGGTCCAGGTGGTCTTGTACGCCGGGAACTGATGGTAGATCGCCTGTCCCATGGAGAACTTGTAAGCGTCGGTCTCCAGCAAACTGTTAATTATCCTGTCCATTTTACCCTCCTGGTAAAGTCCGTTTAAGTAGATGTATTCTTCCACCGGCACCGGGACCAGATCCTTGGTATCCTCAAGCGCCGCAATCTTTCTGTGTATCTCCGTGGACGAGATGTCCGGGATGTTCTCGTCGATTATCCTGTACCGAAGGTTCGGGAACTGCGCCTTGAGCGCCTCAGCAAGGTCCTCGACCTTGTCGTTGGGGTCTCCTGTATTGCGCGGGAAAACGGTGAGCACAGCAAGCTCGAATATGCGCTCCGGCCGCTCCCACGTGGCTATGGTCTTGAGCACGTCCGCCCCGCAGAGGAAGTACAGATCATCGTCCGGATACTGCTCGTGCAGCATCTCAAGCGTAAGGCAGGTGTAACTGGGCTTGGTCTCATCCTCTTCCACACGGCTTACTAAGTAGCAGTCCTCGCCCGTGCTTAACATGGCGGCTTCGGCCATCTCGTAGCGCATGTCAAAAGGAAGGATATCCTTCTTGAAGTACGGATTGCCCGCAGGGACCACTATCACGAAGTCAAGGTCCAGATGCCTCTTGGCGAGCTGGGCCATCATCACGTGACCGTTGTGTATTGGATTGAAGGTGCCTCCCAGGACGCCTATCTTTGCCATTACTTAGCTCCTTTTTTCTTCTTGATGTTGACGATGAGAAGCAGGATAACGTAGTAGACGATCAGCAGACCAAGAGTTATCAAGCTCATGGTGTAGGACTTCTGGACGATGCTTACGAGCACCAGCAAAGGAGCTCCGAGCAGAATGCCGAAGCTGCTTCCGAGCACCAGATTGTTGGCTGCAGGTGTCTTAAGGTCAGGATCAAGCTCGCGAAGCAGAAGGACGCCGGAGCTTATGGTTCCGGTCATCATTCCGTACATGGACATGAGCCCTTCGTAGTAGTAATCCGGATAGACCTTCTTGCAGACGTAGCGCAGATGGACCATGGTGATTATCGCGCCGACGATGACCATCAGCACGAACGGCAGCCACAGACCGGAAAGATCGTCGAAGTCTATGGACGCTATGCCGGCGGTGATCATAAGGTCGAAGGCCACACCGGAGATCCTGCTCAGCAGGTAGTTGTTCTGATACTGGTTCTTAATTACCTTGCCCTTCTGAAGCTTGGCAAGGAGTACTCTTACGAGTATGGCTATAGCAGAACCGATTATGAAGTTGAAGCCCCAGAGTAGCGACTGGACCGTTTTAAGAAGCCCGGGCGCCACGGATGCGATACCCGCGCAGATACCGTGTATCGCAAGGTAGGTAACGCCGTAGACGACCATCACCAGAGCCACCTGAACGGAGAACCTGTCGACGGACTCGGAGATGGGGATCTCGTTCTCGGACTGGAAGGTGTTTACGTCCACGACTTCCGCGTTCTGGCCGCTGCTCTCCTTCTTCTTGAACCTGCCGCT
>JAFZRK010000025.1 GCA_017619905.1 Bacillota bacterium | reverse complement strand
GACCTGAAACTGTATGTGGGCGAGGACCTGGGCAGCGAGTCGCAGAGAGTCTTTCAGTGCACTGCGGAGGGTCTCAGGGATCTGGAACTGTCGTCCCTGACCGTCGTCCTGGCGGAAAATCCATACGCGGACGACTCCATAAGGACCGGCATCCCGGACGAGGAATTCGAGCGCGGCGAGGTCCCCATGACCAAGTCAGAGATACGCTCGGTAAGCTTGAGCAAGCTTGGAATAAGGCCGGACTTCGTCTGTGCGGACATAGGCGCGGGCACAGGTTCGTGCACCATAGAGATGGCCCTTTCTGCGTGGAAGGGCAGGGTCTACGCCGTGGACTCCAACCCGGAGGCGGTGGGGCTCATCAAGGAAAACTGCAGAAAGTTCCACGTGGGCAACGTGGAAGTCATAGAAGGGCTGGCGCCCGGCGCGGTGGAGGATCTTCCGCCCGTGGACGCGGCTTTCATAGGGGGCAGCAAGGGCGGTATGAAGGAGATCTTCGGGCTGCTTCTGGGCAAGAACCCCAGGACGCGCATAGTCGTAAACACCATAACGCTCCAGAGCCTTTCGGACGCGCTGGAGGCGTTCAGGGAGTACGGTCTTGAGGCCGAGACGGTGCAGATATCCGCGGCCCAGTCTAAAAAGGCGGGGCGCTACGACATGCTCATGGCAAGGAACCCGATATTCATAATCAGCGGAGGCGGAAAGGCTTCCGGCGCGGACAGGACCGCATAGTAAGGAGTACAGGATGCAGGGCAGAGTGCTGATAGCCGGGACCAATTCCGGATGCGGCAAGACGACGGTAAGCATCGCGCTGCTGGCGGCGCTTAAGAGGCGCGGCCTCGGAATGAGCGCGTTCAAATGCGGGCCGGACTACATAGACCCCATGTTCCACAGGGCCGTGCTAGGAGTGCCTTCGTGCAATCTGGACCCGTTCTTCTGCGGACCGGAGATGCTGCGGAAGGTGTTCGCCAGGCACGCGGCGGAGATGTCCGTGATCGAGGGCGTGATGGGCTACTACGACGGCATAGGCGAGGACGGAGACGCAAGCACTTACGACGTGGCGTCGGCCGTAGACGCGCCTGTGGTGCTGGTGGTGAACGCGCGCGGGATGTATACGTCCGCGGGCGCTGTGATACGCGGCTTTAAGGACTTCCGGCCGGACAGCCGCATTAAAGGCGTGATCTTCAACGGTGTGTCCGGGATGGTCTACGCAGGGCTGAAAGGCATCGCGGAGAAGGCCGGCGTAAAGGCGTACGGCTACCTGACCAAGGTCCCCGAGGCGGAGATAGGTTCCAGGCATCTGGGGCTCATAACCGCGGCGGAGATAGAGGATCTGCAGGCGAGGATAGCGGTGCTTGCGGCCAAGGCCGAGGAGTGCATAGATATCGATGGTCTGATAGGGCTGGCGCGGACGGCGCCGGAGATCGAAAAGGCCGAAGGGCAGGGGGCTGGCACCGCGTCTGCGCGGCGTATCCCCATCGCGATCGCCAAGGATCAGGCGTTCTGCTTCATCTATCAGGAAAACATAGAGGCGCTTCAGGAGGCGGGCTTTACGCCGGTCTGGTTCAGTCCGCTGAAGGATGCGGCGCTTCCGGAAAGCGCGCAGGCGCTGTATCTGCCGGGCGGATATCCGGAGCTCTATCTTAAGGAGCTTTCGGAGAACGCGCCGATGCTGAAAAGCATTAAAAACGCTGTGGCTGCGGGGCTTCCGACCTTCGCAGAGTGCGGCGGCTTCATGTACCTTCACGAGAGCATAGACGGCTATCCGATGGCCGGCGCGATACCCTGCAAGGCGTACCGTACGGAGAAGCTTCAGCGCTTCGGATACGTTACGCTTACGGCTGCGGCGGACAACATGTTCTGCAGGGCCGGAGGCAGCATAAGGGCCCACGAGTTCCACTACTACGACAGCGAGGATCCGGGCAGCGGCTTCAAGGCTGCCAAGCCCACCGGAAAGCGCGGCTGGGACTGCGTCCACGCGTCGGAAACGCTGTACGCGGGCTTCCCGCATCTGTATCTTCCGGCCAACCCGGAGTTTGCGAAGAACTTCGCGGAAAAGGCAGTCGGATACGCGGCAAACAACGGAAAGGCGGCGGGTCATGCTTCTGTATAACACCATAGCCATGGCGATCGGCTTCGGCCTGGACGCGCTGCTGGGCGACCCCCACGGCTGGCCGCATCTGGTGATCGGCTACGGCAAGCTTATAAGCGCGCTGGAAAAGCTCTGCTACTGCTGGAAGAACAAGCGTCTGGCGGGAGCGGTGCTGGTCCTTTGCGTGCTGCTGTTCGCGATCGGCTCGGCGGGGCTGGTGCTGTATCTTTGCATGCTCATCCACCCGGTCGTTTACGTGATCGTGGGCGGCATACTGTGCTGGCAGTGTCTGGCGGCAAGATCGCTGAAAGTTGAGAGCGAAAGCGTCTACAAGGCGCTGAAAGAGGGCGGACTGCAGAGCGGCAGGGACGCCGTGGCCATGATAGTGGGACGAGACGTCAACGTCCTGGACGAGGACGGCGTGATACGCGCGGCAGTTGAGACCGTGGCCGAGAACACCTCGGACGGCGAGATAGCTCCGCTTCTGTACATGGCGCTGTTCGGACCCATAGGCGGCTGCGTCTACAAGGCCATCAACACCATGGATTCCATGCTGGGCTACCGCAACGAGCGCTACGAGCGTTTCGGGACCGTGGCCGCGCGGCTGGACGACGTGGCGAACTTCATACCCGCAAGGCTGGCGGCGCTGTTCATGACGGTGGCTTCGGCGGCGGTAGGTCTTAATGCGGCGGACGGATACCGCATATGGAAGCGCGACCGCTACAAGCACGCGAGCCCCAACTCCGCGCAGACCGAATCCGTAATGGCCGGAGCGCTTGGAGTGAGGCTGGCGGGTGACGCCGTTTACGGCGGCGTCGTGCATAAGAAAGAGTACATAGGGGACGATCTGCGTCCCATCGATATAGAGGACATCCACCGCTCACAGAGGCTGATGACCGCGACTTCGGTCCTGGCTTTCGCGGCGGCGGTGATAGTCCGCATGCTGATCTACATAGTTTAGCAGGTGCCAAGACGCGCCCGCAATTAAAGAAGATGCGTAATTACGAACACGGCGGCGATGTGTACGCCGAAGACAAAAGGCCGGTGGATTTCTCGGTCAACTTAAACCCGCTGGGCATGCCGGAGCCGGTGCTTGAAGCCGCTCAGAAGGCTGCCGCGGAGGAGCTTTCCTACCCGGATCCGTTCTGCAGAAAGCTGACGGCGGCGCTGTCCGAAAGGTACGGCGTGCCTGCTGAGAACATGCTCTGCGGCAACGGAGCGTCGGATCTGCTGCTGCGTCTGTGCGCGGTGCTTAAGCCGAAAAAGGTGCTGGTCCCCAGGCCCGGTTTCTCCGAGTACGAGAGGTGCGCGTCGCTTTTCGGAGCGTCCGCGCAGTACTACGACGTGCTCGGGAAGACCTCGAAGCAGGTGACCGAAGAGATAAAGAAAAAACTGACCTGGGCTCCCCCGGACTGCGCCCAGACTCTGGCCGCGACGGCCCCTCAGATGCTGTTCATCTGCCGTCCGAACAACCCGGACGGAAGCATGCTTAGCGCAGAACAGGTGGCAGACATAGCCGAGCTTTGCGAACGCATAGGAACGCTGCTCGTCGTGGACGAGTGCTTCCTGGAGTTCACAGAGGGGAAGAGCGCGGCTGAATTTACAAAAGATTACAGAACACTTGTTATAGTTAATGCCTTTACAAAGACCTATTCCATGGCCGGATTGCGCCTTGGATTCATGTTCTGCTCGGATGAGGAGCTGCTGGACAAGGCGTATAGCTTCGCGAGTCCGTGGAGCGTCTCGGCGCCGGCCCAGGCGGCGGGAATTGCGGCCTGTAAAGAGAGGGATTTCCTGCAAAAGGCACGCGAATTCGTCAGAGTCCAGCGCGATTTTCTGAGGGAAAACCTGGCGGATCTGGGCGTCAAGGTCTTCCCGTCGGAGGCAAACTTCCTGCTCTTAAAGGAGCCGGATAGTCTTCGCAAAGACGGCGGCAAGGGGGCCAGGGAACTGCTTGCGGAGCGCGGAATCAAGGTCCGTGACTGCCGCAGCTTCGCCGGTCTGGACGACACGTACATCCGCATAGGAGTGCGCACGGAAGAAGAGAACAAAGCGCTGATCGAAGCGCTCAAGGAGATACTAAATGGCTAAAGCAATTATGATCCAGGGCACCATGTCCAACGCCGGCAAGAGCATCGTGGCGGCGGGTCTGTGCCGCGTGTTCAGACAGGACGGCTACCGGGTGGCCCCGTTCAAGAGCCAGAACATGGCGCTCAACTCCTTCATCACCAAGGAAGGCCTGGAGATGGGCCGCGCCCAGGTGGTGCAGGCGGAGGCCGCTGGCGTTGAACCGTCCGTGCTGATGAACCCCATCCTGCTGAAACCCGTCACCAACATGGGCTCGCAGGTCATCGTCAACGGCGAGGTCATCGGCAACTACCACGCGCAGGAATACTACAAGATGAAGCATACCCTGCGTCCGGCGATCCAAAAAGCGTTCGACACGCTCTCGGAGCAGAACGACATAATCGTCATCGAGGGCGCGGGCAGCCCGGCGGAGATCAACCTTAAGGCGGACGACTTCGTAAACATGGGCATGGCGAAGATGGCAAAGGCCCCGGTGCTTCTGGTGGGCGACATCGACCGCGGCGGCGTTTTCGCGCAGCTCTACGGCACCATCGAACTGCTCACGGATGAAGAGAAGAACTACGTAAAAGCCACGATAATCAACAAGTTCCGCGGCGATCTGGAGATACTTAAGCCCGGTCTTAAGCAGCTGGAAGAACTCACAAAACGGCCCTGCGCGGGCGTCGTGCCGTTCCTTAAGGCGGACATAGAGGACGAGGACAGTCTATCCGAGCGCCTGGTCAATAGCAAGACTGCGAAGATAGACATTGCCGTCATCCGCCTGCCGCGCCTTTCCAACTTTACGGATTTCACCGTGCTGGAAGCCACGGACGGAGTGGGCGTGCGCTATGTAAGTACCGAAAGGGAGCTCGGAAGACCGGATCTGGTCATACTCCCGGGCACAAAGAACACCATCTCCGACCTTAAATGGCTGCGCCAGAACGGTCTGGAGGCAGCGATAAAGCACCTCAACGACAACGGCACGCCGGTCATCGGGATCTGCGGTGGCTACCAGATGCTTGGACGCAGGATCACCGACAGTTCCGGCGTGGAAGGCGGCGGAAGCATAGCAGGAATGGGACTTCTTCCCACGGAGACTGATTTCGCGGAGGAGAAGCACCGCACTAGAGTGGGCGGACGCGTAAAGGCGGACGGCTTCTGGAAGGCGTTCGACGGCGCGGAGCTTGAAGGCTACGAGATACACATGGGCGAGACGAAGCTTTTAGACGGCGCAGGACCGCTGGACCAGTTGGACAACGGTCACGCGGACGGCTGCGCGAGCGGCAACGTGATGGGCAGCTACCTGCACGGCTTCTTCGATTCCGCCGAGTGCCGCAAAGCACTGCTGGAAGTGCTCTGCGAAAAGAAGGGGCTGGACCCCTCGGATCTGGCGGTCTTCGACTACAAGGCATACAAGGAAAAGCAGTTCGATATCCTGGCCGACGGCATCAGAAACAGCCTGGATATGGACCTTATATACAGGATACTGGAGGCGGGCGTCTGATCCGCAGCGCAGACCCGCAGACAAGGAGAGATCATGAACACGGAACTGGAAAGAGTCCTCCCGATGGAGATAGAAAAGCGCAGCTTCGAGATAATCGAATCCGAGCTGCCGCACCCCATAGACCCGGCGCTGGCGCCGATAATCAAGCGCGTCATCCACACCAGCGCGGACTTCGAGTACGCGGACACGCTCTGCTTCTCGGAGGATGTGGTCGCCAAGGCGCACGAAGCCATTAAGAACGGCGCATGCATAGTCACGGACACCCAGATGGCAAAGGCCGGTATCAACAAGAAGAACCTTGCCAAATACGGCGGCGAGGTCTACTGCTTCATAGCCGACGAGGACGTGGCGAAAGCCGCGAAAGAGCAGGGCACCACGCGTTCCGCGGCGTCCATGGACAAGGCCGCGTCGCTGGGCAAGCCGCTCATCTTCGCAATAGGCAACGCTCCCACGGCTCTGGTACGAATCTGCGAGCTCATCGAGGAGGGCCGTCTGGACCCCAAACTCGTCATAGGTGTACCCGTGGGCTTCGTAAATGTGGTACAATCTAAAGAAATGATAATGCGGGAGCCCGTGCCGTACATAGTGGCGCGCGGCCGCAAAGGCGGCAGCAACGTGGCGGCCTGCATAGTCAACGCTCTGCTGTACATGCTGGGAAGATGATCCTGATATTCAACGCGATCTCGCATTTTCTGGTCGACGCCGCCTGCGTGGCAGCTCTGTTTTCCTTCGGGACGGAGACTCTTGCCGCAAGCAGCGCGGTGATCGTTTATAATACGCTGGCTTTCTCCACGCAGTGCCTGGTGGGGCTGTTCATGGACCGCTTTTTCAGGTGCGAAAGGACCCGTTCGGACTATCTCATGCTCTGCGGCAGCTTGCAGGCGGCGGCGATGTTCGTGGTAGCCGCGGCGGCGCTGTATCCCTTCGGACTGATGGTAAAGGCGGTATTGATAGGCCTTGGCAACAGCTTGTTCCACGTCTCCGGCGGCTCCGTTACCCTGGACCGCAGCGGCGGAAAAGCTGCGCCATTAGGTATTTTCGTGGCTCCCGGCGCTTTCGGCGTCACCCTCGGAGTCCTCTACTCGCAGATCCTCAATTACGTCTGCCTGGCGCTCGGCATCGCTGCCATAGCGTGCTTCGGTATATACAGAAAAGCCGTGTTCCACATGGCTCCCGACGACGATCCGTCATATGATCCAATGGATTCAGGGCAGGCAGCAGGGCAGGTTCCGGCAGGATCCGCAAAGACTGATCCGCTGCTTCCGGTTGCTTTCCTTACTGTCGCAGTGGCGGTACGCGCGATAGGCGGCTCGGCAGTGGAATTCACCTGGAAGACCGGCGCCGCGGCATCGCTTCTCCTTACATTATTCGTGTTCCTGGGCAAGGCCCTCGGCGGCTTCATCTGCGACAAGTTCGGCGTCGTAAAGCCCGCGATCGCAAGCATTGCCGTCGCGGCAGTTCTTACTGCGTTCTTCGCATGGAGCATGCCTCTGTCGCTTATCGGTCAGCTGCTCATTAACCTCAGCATGCCGGTCACTTTGTGGCTGATGTACAGGCACATTCCGCAGTACCCCGGACTGGCTTTCGGTCTTGCGGCGTCCGCGCTCTGGCCCGGAACACTGTTCGGCGGACTGATAAAACTCACAGGACCTTTACAGAGTCTTCTCATCATCGTTTGTTTCCTGCTGGGCCTTGGTGCTATAATATACTCGGAAAAAGTTTTGCGTAAGTGATCTGTCCCTGCGGTATTGCCGCTCAGGAGGTAACGGTATGAAACGTTTTCGCATTCTTTTGGCGGCTCTGCTGCTTATAGCGCTCGGGACCTCGGCCGCGTTCGCGGACGTTGTTTCGCTGCCGGTGTTCCTGGTCCGTTCCGGCGCGCTGTACGTTATCATCGCCATCGTAGTAATAATCGTGGCCCTTGCCCTTCTGCGCCGCTCCATCCGCAGGCGCAACATGGCCGTCGACGGCATGCCTCCGGAAGAGCCCGACGACAAAGACGCTCGTTAGTTGATATAAAGGAGATCCGAAAATGAAACGTTTTCGCATACTTGCATTATCGCTTCTGATAACCATGCTCGGCACTGTCTGTGCGTTCGCGGACGTTGCCCCTGAGCCGGATTACAGAAACATTCCGGGCGCATACATTTTCGTGGGCGTTGCCGTCATCATAATAGCACTGGTTCTGCTTCGCGCGATGATCAAAAAGCGCCGGCTGAAGAACGACGGCATTCAGCCGGAAGAGCCCAGCGACCAGACGCTTCGCTGAGCTGCTGCAGCTGCTCTGATCCGCATTGATCGATCCATACACCGGTCTATCGATCCGCCATGTTCTACTACACTTTCTGGGGCAATCCCATACTGTACAACGGCGCTGCCTGCATCCTGACCGTCATGATCGAGGTCTGCTGGTTCCGCTTTTTCGGGTATAAGAGACCGCTGGACCTGTGCATTATCGCGCTGACCAACGTGGTAACCAACGTGGCGCTCAACACCTTCCTGGATCTGGTCCCGGACGCGTTCGGCGTCCCGTGGCTGATCATCCTGGAACTGCTGGTCGTCGCGGCGGAATATCTGATCTACCGCAGGGCTTTCGGCCCGTCCCGAAAGCTCTTGATACTGACGTTCTGCGCCAACGTCCTGTCGTTCTTCATCGGCGCGCTGGTCTATAACATCTTCTGACACAGCCGTCCAAAATCATCGTATAAATTGACATTCTAAGGGCTTGCCTTTAGAATGTTTTTTGTATCAATCAACTTATATAATCCGCAATCATTTATCGGAAGGGCACAAGTTTGTCCTTCGTTCCACCGGAGGTACAGCACATGGAATTCGGCATCAACAGCCCGGTACTGTTCGTACTGGCGGGCATCATCGTAGCCGTAGTGCTTGCGCAGTCCGTATTCTTCCTGCTCAAGGCCTGGAAACGGGCAAAGGAGCTGGGCATGAGCACGGACAAGCTTAAACGCATCGCTCGCACCGCGGCCATCTTCACCATCGCCCCGGCGATAGCCATAGTCATAAGCGTCATAACCCTGTCCAAGGATCTGGGTCTGCCGCTGCCGTGGCTTCGTCTCTCCGTGGTCGGCAACCTGTCCTACGAGACCATAGCCGCCACCAACGCGGAGAACGCCATGGGGCTGTCTTTCGGCCAGGTGACCGGCCTTACGGCAACGCAGTACGTCACCATCGCGTCGGTAATGACCATCTCTATACTGGTAGGCATCTGGCTGGTGCCCCTCATCGGCAAGAAGCTCCTCACCGGCGTCATCAACCTGGAGAAGCGCGACAAAAAGTGGGCGGACATCTTCCAGAACTCCATGTTCATAGGCATGATCTCCGCATTCGTGGGCTTCGTGTTCTGCGACGTGGCGGGCGTGTTCAAGGGCGATCTTACCGGACTCATCCCGGTGTGCGTCTTCGTAGTCTCGGCGCTGGTGATGGCGGTCTGCGGGCTGCTGCTTAAAAAGACCGGCAAGCGCTGGATAATGGACTACGCGCTGCCCATAAGCCTTATACTCGGAATGGCCGCGGCGATACCCATTACCGCGTGGCTGTCGTAGAAGGGAGGGCAAAGCGATGAAAAAAGAAATGTCTTACATCGATCAGGTCCACAGCTTCGGACGCAAGTGGAACATATTCGTGATGATAATGCTGATCGCCTATCCGGTGGTGACCGGCCTCATCTTCAAGACCGGCCCGGACTGGCACGGCTTTGCTCTGGGACTCGTTGCGACGGCTCCCATGTACTGGGCGGTTGCCGTTGTGGAGACCATTACCTACGTGCCGATGCTGGGCGCGGGCGGCTCCTACCTGTCCTTCGTTACCGGCAATATCTCCAACCTTAAGCTTCCGGTGGCGCTCAACGCGCTGGAGCAGGCGGACGTTAAGGCCAGTTCGGAGGAGGGCGAGGTCATCTCCACGATATCCATCGCGGTCTCCAGCATTGTGACCACGATAATAATCATAATCGGCGTGCTGCTGATAAGGCCGCTGACCCCGGTGCTGAACGCTCCCGTGCTGGCTCCGGCCTTCGCGCAGATGGTCCCGGCGCTGTTCGGCGCTCTGGGCGTGGTGTTCATAGCCAAGAACGTCAAGATCGCGATAGCGCCCGTCATCCTGATGCTTATTCTGTTCATAGCGGTGCCTGCCCTGAACGCGGGGACCGTTGGAATCATGGTGCCCGTGGGCGTTCTGTTCACGCTGGGCGTGTCGCGGCTGATGTACAAGAAAGGCATGCTGTAGGGCGCTGAAACTGCTCTTCCGGGAGGAGAAAAATGATCGGTTACATTATTCTTGCGATAGTAGTTATATTCATAGCGGTGCTGCTGATAAGGACCGCGGCGTTCAAGCCGGCGCCTGCTCCGGCGGAGGAGTTCGGGGACGTTGAGTTCGACAAGGAACGCGCGGCCGACTGCCTTGCGCAGCTTGTAAGGTGTAAGACCGTGTCCTACACGGACCACTCGCTGGAGGACGACGCGGAGTTCGAAAAGCTTATCGGCCTGCTGCCGTCGCTCTATCCCAACGTGTTTAAGACCTGCGACTTTACGCGGCTTGCGGACCGCGGCATACTGTTCCGCTGGCCCGGACAGGCAAGTTCGAACGGCGCGGCTATTACTTCCCAAAGCGCCAAAGGCCCGGCAGCCTGCACCGCAGACGACGGCCCGTCCGTCCTTATGGCGCACTACGACGTCGTACCCGTGGAGACTGCCGGCTGGGACCGCGATCCCTTCTGCGGCGAGTTCATAGACGGCACGCTGTATGGCAGGGGAACGCTGGACACCAAGGTCACCTTCAACGGCGCGCTGTTCGCGGCGGACACCCTCATCGCGAAAGGCTTCGTGCCTAAAAAAGACGTATACATGGCCTTCTCCGGCCAGGAGGAGATAAACGGCAAAGGCGCGGTGCACATTGTGGACTGGTTCCTGGAGCGCGGCATAGAGCCTGCCATGGTAGTGGACGAGGGCGGCGCCGTCGTGGAAGGAGTATTCCCGGGCGTCTCCGGTTCCTGCGCGCTCATAGGCATAGCGGAAAAGGGCCTCATGAACGTGGACTTTAAACTGGATACGAACGGCGGCCACGCTTCCGCGCCGGCTCCTCACACCCCGGTAGGGCGCCTCTCAAAAGCCTGCGTGGACATCGAGAACAACCCCTGCAGGAGCCACTTCACGGAGCCCGTCCTTAAGATGTTCGACACTCTCGGCAGGCATTCCAGCTTCCTGTACCGCATGATCTTCGCCAACCTCTGGTGCTTCGGCGGAGTGCTGGACATGATATGCAAGAAGAGCGGCGGCGAGCTGAACGCGCTGGTGCGCACCACCACCGCCTTTACCCAGATGAGCGGCAGCAAGGCCAACAACGTAATACCGCCGTCGGCGTCCATGACCGCAAACGTGCGCATCAACCCTGCGGACACCTCCAAGACCGTTCTGGAGCATTACCGCAGCGTAATAAAGGACCCGGAAGTAAAGATAGAGGCCAACGTGGAGGCCGAGCCCAGCCGCATCTCCCGTACGGACGTGGATGGCTGGGAGCGTGTGTGCAGGGCAATACGCGGAACGTGGAAGGGCACACTGGTGTCCCCGTACCTTATGGTGCAGTGCTCCGACAGCCGTCACTACGGAAAGCTCTCGGACCGCGTGTACCGCTTCTCCGCCATGGATCTTACCTCCGAGGAGCGCCGCATGATACACGGCAGCAACGAGCGCATACGCCCGGACTGCCTGTTCCGCGCCGTAGAGTTCTACATCAGGCTGATAGAGCAGTGCTGAACGATGCTTGATCCAAGGGCCGGGACGCAAAAAATACTTTGCAATCCCGGCCTTTTGTGTTATTATATCCCTTGCACCGGCGCAGTCCGGCCGCGCAGCAGAATAAGGTCCATTAGCTCAGCTGGGAGAGCGTCTGGGTGACAACCAGAAGGTCACAAGTTCAAGTCTTGTATGGGCCACCAAAAAACCCCGAAATTTCAACGGTTTCGGGGTTTGTCTATTGTTTGGGTTTGTGCTCATTATAAAAATGTACCAATTTTGTACAAATTTGTGTTTTTTGACCCGGCAACGGGTTGTTATTATGTAAACAATTTCATACTGCTGTCTTGCAGAATGCTCACAATATTTTTTTAAAAAATGAGCATAAGGCCGGAGGGTCCGATCCATAGCAGGTCTGTACCGATTTTACCTACCGGTTCTGCTATAATTGAAACAAAGAAATCAGAACGTCTTGTAACTAAATATAGTTGCAGGGCGTTTTTTATTGTAGTATATTCAGGAGGGAAAATGAGTGTTATCAACTTAAGCAGATACTGGATGTGCTGACATCGGAGGAACTGATATGAGCGCAATAATAGAATACAAGGGTTACAGCGGGAGCGTGGAATTGTCGGAGGCGAATCAGCTGCTATATGGTAAAGTTCTTGGCATCAAGTCCCTTATTTCCTATGAGGGCAAGACGGTGGCCGAACTGGTATCCGATTTCCACGGAGCAGTGGACGAGTATCTGGAGCGCTGTGAAGAAAAGGGCATTGCGCCCGAAGTGGCTTATAAGGGCTGCTTCAATGTAAGGGTGGATCCGGAGATCCACAGGATGGCTGCCCACAAAGCAATAAAAGAAGGCACCTCGCTCAACTCCGTGGTAGGAAGTGCCTTAAAAGCATATTGCCGTTGATCATTGTGTTGACGCAGAGTATCAGAACAGCTCTCCGCGCTTAAGATCGAAGTAGGAGAGCATCACCGCCTTAACGTTTGCGTCCGGCACTTCCACCGTCTGCGTTCCGCTGCCGTATCCGAATTCCAGTTTCATAGACGCTACCTCGCAATACTTTTGGGATATTGTACCTCGGTTTCGCGCGCGGTTGTACCCGTAATCGCCGCCGGGTGGTATAATGGACGCAGCAACAAGACTTTAAGCTAAAAGAGGACGAAACATGAACGATTTTCTGGAACTTGCGCAGAGCAGATACTCCGTGCGCAAATACTCGGACAAGCCCGTGGAAAAGGAGAAATTGGAGCAGATCCTTAAGGCTGCACAGGCAGCTCCCTCGGCCTGCAATTATCAGCCCTGGCGCGTAAGCGTGCTTCAGAGCCCGGAGGCCATTGCCAAGGTGCGCAGCCTTACCCGCTACGCCTTCAACGCTCCGGTGGTGCTGCTGATCTGCGCAAACATGGACGAGTCCTGGGTGGGCCCGGACGGCCACTACGCAGCGCCCATAGACGCCGCAATAGTAATAACTCACATGATGATTGAGGCCTGGGACCTCGGCATAGGTTCCTGCTGGGTAAGAGGCTTCGATAAGAACAAGATAGCAGAGGCCTACGGCCTGCCGGCAAACATGGAACCCGTGGCGTTCCTGCCTCT
>JAFZRK010000024.1 GCA_017619905.1 Bacillota bacterium | reverse complement strand
GTGGCAGAGCTCCGTGAATCCGTACTCGCAGTAGTTCCTCACGTTTCCGCCGCCATCCACCTCAAGGCGCATCCATACCGGGGACATGACGTCTATGCCGTCCTGCTTGTCCGGCGCAAGCCCCGTGAGGCTGGTGTCGTTGCTCCTCACCTCAGTGGTCATCCACACCAGGTTGAACTGCGCGGTGAGGGTCTGTCTTGCGGTCTTGTTCCTTATGTATCTGGATACGGTCTGGCCGCTCTTTTCGTCAAGGTCCGCCTTGTTTACGTAATACTCGTTGCCCAGGAGGTCCCTCACTTTATAGAAGGACGTGCTCTCGGCCACCACCGTGACGTTGGTGCCGTTAGCGAGTTTAGCGGAGGCTCCGATCTTTCCGCTCTTCATCCCCACGGCAGGCGTGTTAGCCTTTGCCACGAAGAGCTTCGCGATGTCCTTATAGGGGTAGAGGTAGATGGCGCCGTTCTCATAGCGGTAGGCTATCCTGCAGAGCTGGGAGACGCTGCCCAGGGAGATCCTGTAATCCCCTTTGAAGTACTTGATGGGCAGGTAGACCTTCCCGGCGTTGTTCTTTATGAATTTGGTGGTCTCCGCGTCCGCGAAGAACATGTCCAGATCCGACGCGTTGAAATACGCCTTAAGCTCGTTGGTGTCGAAGGTGAAGAAGCCGGCGTCCCCGTATTTTTTAAGGGTGTCCAGAGAGATGTACAGGTTGCCCTTTATGGTCCAGCCCTCGTCTTCGGTCTTCTTGCCGTTGACGTAGACGTCGCAGCGCACCTCGTTCGCGACGCTGGGCGGAGTCTCGGCAAAGCAAACAGAGCCTGCGGACACCGCCAGCAGGACGAATACCAGTACAAATGAAATTATTCGCTTGAAACGCCCGTACATATTTAATTTATTATATTTTATGGTATAATTAATTGTCAATAATAATTTTACATAATATTTTGTTTGGTAACAAATGTCTCACCTGTACGCGATAGCAGACCTCCATCTGTCCTTCGGGATCGAGGAGGGCAATAAGGACATGGACCTTTTCGGAGGGCCGTGGGTAGGCCACGCGGACCGTCTTAAGGCGGCCTGGCTTAAGCTCGTGCAGGAGGAAGACACCGTGATAATAGCCGGGGACATTAGCTGGGCTCTCAAGCTGGATCAGGCCATGGCGGATCTTGACTTCATAGACGGCCTGCCGGGAAGGAAGATCCTTGTAAGGGGCAACCACGATCTCTGGTGGTCCTCCATGAAGAAGATGCGCGGCCTTTTCGGGAGCATCAGCTTTATCCAGAACGATTCGCTGGAGCTGGAGGACTGCGTGGTCTGCGGCAGCAGAGGCTGGATATGCCCAGGAGAGCCGGAATACTCCGAGAGCGGGGACAGGAAGATCTACGAAAGGGAGCTTCTGCGCCTGGAGATGTCGCTTTCTGATGCATCCAAGTGCGGGAAGCCGATAATAGCGGCCTTGCACTATCCGCCGCGCAACAGGTATTCGGAACCGTCCGGATTCTCGGATCTTATAGAGAAGTACGGCGCAAGGACCTGCGTTTTCGGGCACCTTCACGGGCAGCAGGCCTTTCGCAACGCTCCGGAGGGGCTGATAGACGGCGTGTATTACAGGCTGGTCTCCCTGGACAGGCTCGGCGCCGTGCCGCTCAGGATACTGTAAACTCATCGCTTCTCCGCACTTGAAAAAGCGCCCCCGCCGTGTTAAGATATCAAAGTTAGCACAGTTCGGCCACAGAAAATAATGAAGCACATATTTATACTCAACCCCGCAGCGGGCAACGGATACGCAGAGAAAGTACTGCAGCCGCAGATAATAACGTACCTTAAGACCACGGATCTGGATTACGAGATCCATCGTTCTCTGAACAAGGAAGAGATAGGCAGCTACGTAAGGCAGCGCGCTTCCGCCGGCGAGCCCATAAGGTTCTACGCCCTGGGCGGAGACGGCACCCTGTGCGATGTCGCCAACGGCGCCATAGGCTTTCCCAACGCTGCCGTGGGCGTCTTCCCATGCGGCACCGGCAACGATTTCGTAAGGAATTTCACGGAAAAGCAGAACTTCCTGGACACCGCCAGGCAGGTGGCCGGAAAGACCGTCTCCATAGACCTCATCAAGTGCGGCGACACTTATTCGATAAACATGCTTAACATTGGCGCGGACTGCGAGGTCGTGGCCAGGGCGGGGCAGCTGAGAGGCGGCTCCATCGCGTACCTGAGGGGCGCGCTGGAGATACTTCCCAAGGGGCCCAGATACCGCATGGCATACTGTGCGGATGACGGAGCCGAGACAGAGGAGGACATCCTTCTCTGCGCCATCGCCAACGGGCATTTCTGCGGCGGAGGCTTTAAGAGCTCGCCCAAAGCCAGCCTCAACGACGGCAACCTGGACGTCCTAATCGCAAGGCCGGTCAAGGGCTTTAAGCTTATGAAGCTCCTCGCGAAATACCGCATGGGCACGCACCTGGAGGATCCGTCCGGCAAGGAGATCATAACTCATTTTAAGACTAAGAGCTTTAAGCTCAGGGCTATAGACAAGGTGAACGTTTCCGTAGACGGGGAGGTCTTCCCGTTCACGGAGGCGGAGATAACCTCAGTGCCCGGAGCGATAAACTTCATCATTCCCGACGGCTCGGAGATGCTGTAAAACCTGAAGCATACCTGGCATTTCGGGGATACGATCAACTGAATAATGACGGCGCCGATACGGCGCCGTACGATACGGAGAGCTATCGAAGTGGTCATAACGGGGCGGTCTCGAAAACCGTTGGGCGGCAACGCCACGTGGGTTCGAATCCCACGCTCTCCGCCATTAGAAAAGGGGTGCAAGCGCACCCCTTTTCTAATGGCGGAGCAACAGATGGAGGGATCCGGACCCACGCGTGGTTCACGCGAAGGCGAGCCGTCAGGCGAAGCCAGAGCGATCCCACGCTCTCCGCCATCCAGGGGGCGCATTTGCGCCCCTTTTTGCGTGGGGAAGCCAGAGCGATCCCACGCTCTCCGGCATGTTTTTGTTGCGGCTGCAACGTTTTTTCG
>JAFZRK010000023.1 GCA_017619905.1 Bacillota bacterium | reverse complement strand
GCGGCCCTTCAGCTGTAGCCTTTCCCGAAGCCTTCTCACAAAACAGTCAATAATTTACGGCCCCCAAAAGGCTAAACCGCAATAAAGGAGAAAAATAATGGAAAACAAGCTCGTTTACACAGGAAAGACCAAGAACGTTTACGCGATGCCTAACGGTCACTACCTTCTGAAGTTCAAGGACGACTGCACCGGAGCAGACGGTGTGTTCGATCCCGGAATGAACACCGTGGGCCTTACCATAGAGGGCGTGGGGGACGTCAACCTCCGCATGACAGATTACTTCTTCAAGCTGATCAATGAGGCAGGCATCAGGACCCACTTCGTAAAGGCGAACTTCGAAGACACCACCATGGAAGTGCTCCCCGCGAAGGTGTTCGGCAAGGGCCTTGAGGTCATCTGCCGCTACAAGGCTGTCGGAAGCTTCTTCCGCCGCTACGAGCAGTACTGCGAGCTTGGACAGGATCTTCCCGCGTATGTCGAGATGACCTTCAAGAACGACGAGAAGGGCGATCCGCTCGTCACCAAGGAAGGGCTTATCGTTCTCGGCATCATGACTGCGGAGCAGTACGATGCCATAGTGGAGATGACGCAGAAGATCACCGCCATCGTCGCTGACGAGATGAAGAAGCGCGGCATGGAGCTCTATGACATCAAGTTCGAGTACGGTTATGACGCGGACGGCAAGGTCATGCTCATCGACGAGATCGCATCCGGCAACATGCGCGTATACAAGAACGGAGAATACATCGATCCAATGACGCTCTCCGAGCTGTTCTTTGCGTAATGGGCGGTTTCTTCGGCGCTGTTTCGGGCGGCAGGAGCGTAGTCCTGGACGTTTTCTTCGGAACGGACTATCACAGCCATCTCGGAACTAACAGCGCGGGGCTCGTTTTCTGGGACAGGGAAAAAGGCTTTTCCAGAGAGCTCCACAACATTACAAACACGCCTTTCCGCACCAAGTTCGAGAACGATCTCTACAAGTTCTCCGGCAGCTGCGGAATAGGCTGCATAAGCGATTCCGACCCTCAGCCGCTGCTCGTCAAGTCGCAGCTGGGCATTTACGCTGTCACCACGACAGGCATCATCAACAACGCGGATGAGCTTATCGAGGACGTATTCAAAAAGGATCACAACCAGTTCATGGTCCAGAGCTCGGGCAAGGTGAATACCACCGAGCTCGTTGCCGCGCTCATAAACCAGCAGCCCACGATAGCCGACGGGATAAAGTTCGCGCAGAGCGTCATCAAGGGCTCCATGAGCATCGTCATAATGACAGACAAGGGCGAGATCATAGCAGCAAGGGACGCCCTGGGCAGAACTCCCGTGCACGTTGGAAGGAGCGAAGACGCTCAGTGCGTGTCCTTTGAGTCCTTCGCCTACGGCAAGCTCGGCTATCACGACAGCAGGGAGCTTGGCCCCGGAGAGATCGTAAGGCTCACCGCGGATGCCCAGGAGGTGCTTGCACAGCCTGGCAGGGAGATGAAGATCTGCGCCTTCCTCTGGAGCTACTACGGCTACCCGAACTCGGACTACGAGGGCGTCAACGTGGAGCTCATGCGCTATCACAACGGCGAGAGCATGGCTCAGTCGGAGATCGACCGCGGGACGCTGCCGGACGTGGACTACGTGGCCGGAGTCCCGGACTCGGGGATCCCGCACGCGATAGGCTACTCCACCAGGAGCCGCAAGACCTTCGCGAGGCCCTTCGTTAAATACACGCCCACCTGGCCGAGGTCCTTCATGCCCGGCGACCAGTCCGTAAGGAACATGGTGGCGAAGATGAAGCAGCTGCCGGTGGACAGGCTTATAAGAGGCAAAAAGCTGCTGTTCGTGGACGATTCCATAGTGCGCGGCACGCAGCTTCGGGAGACCGTGGATTTCCTCTACGAGTCCGGAGCGAAGGAAGTTCATATGCGCTCCGCCTGCCCCCCGATAATGTACTCCTGCAAGTACCTGAACTTCAGCCGCGGGAATTCCGACATGGATCTTCTGGCGCGCAGGACCATTCAGGAGATAGAGGGCGACGAGGGCCAGAAGCACCTTGAGGAATACGCGGATCCCGGCACGGAGCGCGGCAAGTGCCTGCTCTCCACCATATGCAGGAAGCTGGGCTTCGATTCTCTGGGATACCAGAGCCTGGACGGGCTTCTGGACGCCATAGGTCTGGACAGAGATAAAGTGTGCACCTACTGCTGGACAGGAAAGGAATGACATAGCATGAAGAGCAGATCCGAGTCCTACGCCGCTGCAGGCGTAGACATAGAGGCGGGCTACGAGGGCGTAAAGCTCATAAAGCCCCTTGTGGAGAAGACTAACATCCCCGGCGTGGTATCCGGCATTGGCGGTTTCGGCGGCCTGTTCGCCCCGGACGTTAAGGGCATGGAGGAACCGATACTGGTCTCCGGCACCGACGGCGTGGGCACCAAGCAGCGCATAGCGCAGATCCTCGGAAAGAACGACACCGTGGGCATAGACTGCGTCGCCATGTGCGTCAACGACATCATCTGCTGCGGAGCGAAGCCGCTGTTCTTCCTGGACTACATCGCCATAGGAAAGAACATCCCGGAGAAGGTGGCGGAGCTCGTGGCCGGCGTGGCCGAGGGCTGCGTCCAGGCGGGCTGCGCGCTGATAGGCGGCGAGACCGCGGAGCATCCGGGCGTGATGGCTCCGGACGACTACGATCTAGCGGGCTTCTCCGTGGGCATCGTGGATAAGAAGGATCTTATAGACAACAGCCGCATGGCCGAGGGCGACGTGATAATCGCTCTGCCGTCCAGCGGAATACATTCCAACGGTTATTCGCTGGTGCGCAAGGTGTTCGGTATAGAGAACGCAGACCTGAACGCAAAGCCGGAGGAACTGGGCGGACAGACTCTGGGCGAGGCTCTGCTTACACCCACCAGAATATACGTTAAGCCTGTAATGGCGCTGCTTAATGCGGCGGACGTAAAGGGCATAAGCCACATCACCGGCGGCGGCTTCTACGAGAACGTTCCCAGGTCCGTACCGGACGGCCTGTGCGCGGAAGTGGACAAAGCTTCCATAAAGGTGCCTGCGGTATTCGATCTGCTGCAGAAGCGCGGAAACATCCCCGAGCGCGACATGTTCAACACCTACAACATG
>JAFZRK010000022.1 GCA_017619905.1 Bacillota bacterium | reverse complement strand
TGAAGAGCGAGCGCGGCATGGTGCTTGCGCTGCTGCGCTTAAGGGCCCCCGGAAGCGACGTCATCGCCAGGATGTGCAAGGACTACGGCGCTCCGGATCTTGCCCGTCTGACGCCTGTTGTTGACGGCGACAAGTGCATACTCTGCGGACTGTGCAAGAGGGCCTGCGCCAGCTTAGGCAACGGCGCCATTGAGACCCTCATGAGGGGCACCCAGAAGTACGTGGGAACGCCCTACGACGAGGCCTCTGCGGACTGCATCGGCTGCGGAAGCTGCGCGGAGGTCTGCCCCACCGGCGCCATAGAGATGAAGGACGAGAAGGGCGTGCGGACCATCTGGGGAAGCAGCTTCAAACTGGTCTACTGCCGCGAGTGCGGAAAGCTCATAGGTACGGAGGAGTACATGAAGGCCGCAGGAAACACCGACGATCTCTGCGACGACTGCAAGGGCAGACAGACCGCCGGCATGATAAAGGACTTTCTTAAGCAGAAATAAGAAACACACTTCCGAATGTGGTGTATAATCGGAGCATAGGGACAAATCGGTCCCGAAAGCCGTACAGGAGCCATCATGACCAAAACACTTGTCAGGACGTTCATGGCAGTAGCCAAATACAAGAGCATATCCAAAGCGGCAACTACGCTTTACATCTCCCCGCCCGCGGTCAGCAAACAGCTGTCCTCGTTCGAGAAGGAGACTGGGGTGGTGTGCTTTAAGCGCGCCCCTAACGGAATGGTCCTTACCCCCGGAGGTAAGATCCTGCTGGACTACTACGAGAAGTCCGAGGAGGAGTACCGCGTGGCCGTGGACAAGGCGAGGGCTGCCAACAACCTCACCAATTCCGTGCTGCGCGTGGGCGTGCGCGAGGACTGGAACATAGCGGACGTATTCCCGGAGGCGCTGGCGGATTTCCGCAAGACCTATCCCGGAATAGACATCGCGCTCAACATCTTCCGCGATGACGCTCTTATAGCGGGCCTTCTGAACAAGTCCCTGGACTTCGTGGTGGCCACCAAGAACTGCATCAACCGCAACCGCAACGTACCGTATTATCCGCTCACGGTCATCAAGAGAGGGCCGCTCATGGCCGCCGATCATCCTCTTGCGAAGAAGAAGGATCTTAACCTGGGCGATCTTAAGGACGAGCTGTTCTTCCTGGTCCACAAGGCGGACGAACCGGAAGGCAGGAGCGGAGCTTACGAACTTCTTAAGGCGGCGACGGAAAAGTACGACTACGTGCCCAAGGTGCAGTTCGTGCCCAGCGTCATCTCCGCGTATTCCATGGTACTGGACAAGCGCGGCGTGATAATGGTGAGCGAATGGACCATACAGCGCTACAATCCGTCATACCTGTACGTTCCCATGGACGAGTGCGTGATAGAGATAGGCGCCAGCTGGCTGCCCGGCGAACTGGGCCCTGTAAAGCAGAGCTTCTACAGCTGCCTTAAGGACAGCTTCGCGGAATAGATCATCCCGCATCGGAAGCTGCCCGCAGGGCAGACGATCACAAGTCATTTGAACAGGCCTCCGCGCGGGGCCTGTTTTATTGTCCTTGACCGTCCGCACGCTTTTTTTATATAATTATATTTAACCTATTGCTTGGGAAAAGAGGGCCGGACATGAGTTCTTTCAAAGATTTCCTTAAGAGAAAAGACATAGAGATCTCCTTTAAGCGCTACTGCATAGACGCTCTGGGCGCAATGGCTCAGGGGCTGTTCTGCTCGCTGCTCATAGGAACCATAATCAATACGATCGGAACGCAGTTCAACATACCGTTCCTGATGGTCCCGGTGGCTACGGTCGCGGGCGTGGAATATACGGTTGGCGGCATCGCAACGGCGATGAGCGGACCTGCGATGGCTGTGGCTATCGGCTACGCTCTGAAGTGCCCGCCGCTGGTGCTGTTCTCCATGATAGCCGTGGGCTTCGCGTCCAACGCGCTTGGCGGAGCGGGCGGTCCGTTGGCAGTGCTCTTCGTGGCTATAATCTCCGCTGAGTTCGGCAAGGCGGTGTCCAAGGAGACCAAGGTGGACATCCTGGTGACGCCCCTTGTTACCATTGGCATAGACGTGTTCCTGTCCTGGCTGATAGCTCCGCCGATAGGCCGCGCGGCAATGTGGGTGGGAGACCTTATAATGTGGGCCACGGACCTGCAGCCCTTCCTCATGGGCATACTCGTTTCCGTTGTGGTGGGCATGGCGCTTACGCTGCCCATCTCTTCCGCGGCGATCTGCGCGGCGCTCGGCCTTACGGGACTTGCCGGAGGCGCTGCCGTTGCGGGATGCTGCGCCCAGATGATCGGCTTCGCGGTCATCTCCTTTAAGGAGAACCGCTGGGGCGGCCTGGTGTCGCAGGGCATTGGAACGTCAATGCTCCAGATGGGCAACATAGTAAAGAACCCGAAGATCTGGATAGCTCCAACGCTTACCGCAGCCATAACCGGTCCCATAGCCACCTGCCTGTTCAAGCTTAAGATGAACGGCGCGCCGGTATCTTCCGGCATGGGCACCTGCGGACTTGTGGGTCAGATAGGTGTCTATACCGGCTGGGTAAAGGACGTCGCGTCCGGAGCCAAAGAGGCGATAACCACCTTCGACTGGGTGGGCCTGATACTCATCTCCTTCGTGCTGCCGGCTGTGCTGGCGCTGATCATCCACTACTTCGTAAAGAAGCTCGGATGGGTAAAGGACGGAGACCTTAAACTGTAATCAATTATTGCAATAGACGTTGCCCGGTACGTCCGGAGCCAGGTAAACTGTCGTTTTCAGCTTTTTGGAGGTCATCATGAACAAGAACATCATCAAGAGGAACGAACTGCTGGCTCAGAAGGTCATCAAGGGGCTGGAGTCGCGCAACATGGAGGGCTTCTACGCCGCGGACCGCCAGGAGGCGCTTAAGCTTGCTCTGGAGCTTATCCCGGAAGGCAGCTCCGTCACCATGGGCGGCTGCATGAGCGCCATAGAGATAGGTCTGGTGGACGCGCTCAGGAGCGGCTCCTACGATTATATCGACCGCGACCACGCGGAAGACAGGCGTGCCGCGGTGCTTGCGGCTTACGACGCGGACTGGTATCTGGCCAGCGCCAACGGCATGACGGAGGACGGCGTCATCGTAAATATCGACGGTTCCTCCAACCGCGTCTCGGCCATCGCCCACGGACCTAAGCACGTGCTCTTCATCGTGGGCATGAACAAGCTCTGCAAGGACGTGGACCACGCCATGAAGAGAGCCAGGAACGTGGCGGCGCCGATAAACGCGCAGCGTTTCGGGCTGGACACTCCCTGCGCCAGGACCGGGTCCTGCATGAACTGCAAGTCTCCGGACACTATTTGCTGCAACATTCTCATCACGCGCTTCGCCAGGCAGGCGGGCCGCGTAAAGGTGATACTCGTAAACGATGACCTCGGTTTCTAGACTGGACCCATCAGCAGAAAACGGATTAAGCCCGGCTCAGGTAAAAGAAAGGCAGGATGCCGGGCTTTCTAACGTGTCCTCGGTCTCCGGCGGCAGAAGCGCCGCGGAGATAATCAAGGACAATCTTTTTACGTTCTTTAATCTTATATTCGCGGTGCTGGCGGTCCTTCTTATAATCGCCGGCTCATACAAGAGCTTGACCTTCCTGCCGGTCGTCATTGCGAACATCGTAATTGGTACGGTGCAGGAACTGCGCGCCAAGAAGACTCTGGATCAGCTTTCGCTACTTAACGAGCCGAAGGCCAGAGCCGTGCGGGGCGGCGAGGTGATAGACCTCCCCGCGGAGCAGCTGGTGCTGGACGACATTGCGGTGTTCGGCCAGGGCTCGCAGATCTGCGCGGACGCCGTGGTAAAGAGCGGCGAGGTATCCGTAAACGAATCCCTTCTTACCGGCGAGACTGCCGAAATAAAAAAGCTTCCGGGCGACGAGCTGCTCTCCGGTAGTTTCGTGGTGTCCGGTGAATGCCGCGCGCGTCTGGATAAGGTGGGCGACGACTGCTACGCCGCAAAGCTAACGGCAATGGCCAAGGCCACGGAGCACAAGGAGCGCTCGGAGATGATGCGCGTGCTCAACAGGATAGTGGGCGCTGTCGGAATAATCATAATCCCGGTGGGCATAGCCCTGTTCTGCCAGCAGTACTTCGGGGCGGGCAGGGACTTCTCCGGAAGCATAGTCTCCATGGTGGCGGCGGCGATAGGCATGATCCCGGAGGGACTGTACTTCCTTACGAGCATCGCTCTGGCGGTGAGCACGGTGCGGCTGGCGCAGAGGCGCGTGATGCTGCACGACATGAAGAGCATAGAGACCCTTGCGCGCGTAGATGTGCTGTGCCTGGACAAGACCGGCACCATAACGGACAGCGGCATGACGGTGAACGGCGTGGTGGACCTGCGCGGACGGCTGCCCGGGGACGGGGAACACCTGAGCCGCGAGGCGCTCGAGGGACTGATCGGGACGTTCGTTGGCGCTATGCCGAAGGGCAACATTACGGACGACGCGCTTAAGGCGCGGTTCGCTGAAAAGCAGGCGGCTTCGGGGCTTGAGACACCCGGCGCCGCGGACGCCGAGGACAGCGGTCCTCTGGTAACGGACATACAGCCGTTCTCTTCCGTATACAAGTACGCTTCCGCCGTGATCGGCGG
>JAFZRK010000021.1 GCA_017619905.1 Bacillota bacterium | reverse complement strand
TACCGCAACGATCTGTCCCGGGGTGGTGTCCTTGGAACCGAGACCGTATCTTCCGCCTACGATGACAGGCTTCTCGGCCTCTTCGTAGTACATGTCGCGGACGTCCAGATAGAGCGGGTCTCCGGGAGCTCCGGGTTCCTTGGTCCTGTCGAGGACAGCGATCTTCTTTACTGTTGCGGGGAGGACTTCCTTAAGATATTCGGGAGCCCACGGTCTGTAGAGGCGCACCTTTACAAGGCCTACCTTCTCGCCCTTGCCGTTCAGGTAGTTGACTACTTCCTCGGCGGTGTCGCAGACGGAGCCCATGGCTATGATGACTCTCTCAGCGTCCGGTGCGCCGACGTAGTCGAACAGTTTGTACTTTCTTCCGGTCTTGGTCCCGAGCTTCTCCATGTAGTCCGCAACTACCTCCGGGAGGTTGTCGTAGTAGCTCTGGGCGGCCTCTCTGGCCTGGAAGAATATGTCGCCGTTCTGCGCGGTGCCGCGGATGACGGGGTGTTCCGGATTGAGAGCTCTGGCTCTGAATTCCTTAACTGCCTCAACGTCTATCAGGTCCTTGAACACGTCGTAGTCTATGACTTCGATCTTCTGGACTTCGTGGGAAGTTCTGAATCCGTCGAAGAAGTGCAGGAACGGCACCCTTCCCCTGATAGCGGAAAGGTGGGCTATGCCTGCCATGTCCATGGCCTCCTGAACGGAGGAGGAGCACAGCAGCGCGAAGCCGGTCTGGCGGCATGCCATTACATCGGAATGGTCTCCGAATATGCACAGCGCGTGCGCGGCAAGAGTTCTTGCGGAAACGTGGAACACGCCCGGAAGCAGCTCGCCGGCGATCTTGTACATGTTCGGGATCATAAGCAGCAGTCCCTGAGACGCGGTGTAGGTGGTGGTGAGAGCGCCTGCCTGAAGGGAACCGTGGACCGCTCCCGAAGCGCCTGCCTCGGACTGCATCTCCACTACCCTTACCTTCTGCCCGAAGATGTTCTTCTCTCCGTGGGCGGCCATCTCATCCACTACCTCCGCCATCGGGGACGACGGGGTTATAGGATAGATAGCGGCAACGTCTGTAAACGCGTAGGACACGTACGCGGCAGCATTGTTGCCGTCCATCGTCTTCATTTTCTTTGCCATAAAGGACCTCCTTAAACAAATCAAAATACTACAGCGTAATTATACACCAAAAGCGGCTTGATGTCTTGCAAAAAGAACAAAAGCGGAGCTGAAATCTTAGTCAGTTCCGCTTTACGTTTTGTTCAATTGCTGCTCCGGGGTGTCCCCGCGGATTTCTGCCAGGGACCGTCTCCGGGACCGTCCGCCGGGTCACTCCGTCTTGCCGGTGTAGAGCTGGTAGTACTTACCCTTCTGAGCCAGCAGATCGTCGTGGTCGCCGCGCTCTATTATCTTTCCGTGCTCCAGAACGATTATGGCGTTGGAGTTCATGACCGTGGACAGCCGGTGCGCGATCACGAAGGTGGTGCGCCCGTGCATCAGGGCGTCCATGCCGCGCTGGATGAGCACTTCCGTACGGGTGTCGACGCTGGACGTAGCTTCGTCCAGTATCATCACCGGCGGATCCGCTACCGCGCAGCGCGCTATCGACAGAAGCTGGCACTGTCCCTGCGACAGCTGGCTTCCGGTGCCGTTAATAACGGTATCGTAGCCCTCCGGCAGCTTCTCTATGAAGTCGTGCGCGTTGGCCAGTTTGGCGGCCGCTATCACCTCTTCGTCCGTGGCGTCCGGCTTTCCGAAGCGAATGTTGTCCGCAATGGTTCCGGTGAACAGGTTGGTCTCCTGGAGCACCATGCCCAGCGACCTGCGCAGGTCGTCCTTCTTTATGTCGTTGATGTTTATGCCGTCGTAGGTGACGCCGCCGTCCGCTACGTCGTAGAAGCGGTTGATCAGGTTGGTGATCGTGGTCTTACCGGCGCCTGTGGAGCCGACGAACGCTATCTTCTGTCCCGGCTTTGCGAACAGGTCTATGTCCTCCAGCACCAGTTTGTCGCCGGTGTAGCTGAAGTCTACCTTGTGCATGCGTATGTCGCCCTTGAGCTCCGTAAGCGTTCCGTCCGGGGACTTCCAGAAGTACTTGCCGTCCTCCTTTACGAGGGTGACTTTTCCTTCGTCCACTTCCGGCTCCTCGTCTATGAGTTCGAACACGCGGCCGGCTCCGGCGAGAGCCATCACCACGGTGTTGATCTGCTGGGAGATCATGCTCACGGGCCTTGTGAAGTTCTTGGACAGCAGCAGGAACGCGGCCAGCTTTCCAAGGGTTATGCCCGCGGTGCCGTTTACTGCCATAGCGCCGCCGATCATCGCCAGCACCACATACTGCAGGTTTCCTATGTTGACCATTATGGGCATCAGAGCGTTCGCCAGGCGGTTTGCCCTTGCGGTCTTGCGGAACAGGTCCTCGTTCCTTACGTCGAAGCCGGCTTTTGCCTGCTCCTCGTGACAGAACACCTTTACGACCTTAATTCCGTTGAGCAGCTCCTCCGCGTAGGCGTTCATCTGGCCCAGAGACTTCTGCCTTAAGCTGAAATACTTGGCCGAAGCGCCGCCCAGGAACACCGTTATGACGTACATCACAACCACGGTAGCGAGCACCACGCCCGTCAGCGCCACGCTTATCCTTATCATTGCGAAGAATATCGTAACGACTGTAAGCAGCGACGAGAACACGTTGGGTATGGCGTTGCTCATGAGCTCGCGGATGTTGTCCACGTCGTTGGTGTAGATCGACATTATGTCGCCGTAGGGTCTGTTGTCGAAGTACTTTATGGGCAGCTTCTGCATGTGCGTGAACAGCGTTATCCTTATCTTCTTAAGGACGCTGTTGCTTACGTCCACAAGCAGCCGGTTGTAGATGAAGTTGACGATTATGGATGCCAGATACAGGCAGCCCATTATCATTATCGCCTTAAGGAACGGTCCGAAGTCCGGATCCGCCTTTCCTATCATCGGCTTTATGTAGTCGTCGATTATGGTTCCCGTGAACGTGGAGGACTTGACGCTTACCAGCGCCGTGACTATCATGAGCGCCAGCGACGTAATGAACAGTCCAAGTTCCCTGCCCTTCATGAAGCTCATGAGGCGCGCGAACAGTCTGACGCTGTTTTTGTCCAGGCGTATCTTGCCGTGCGTTGCTGCCATGGTGCCGGGTCCGCG
>JAFZRK010000020.1 GCA_017619905.1 Bacillota bacterium | reverse complement strand
GATGTTGTTGCCCAGGTTGGAGAGCACGAAGCACGGTACCCAGATGCAGATGTAGGGCAGGAAGTACGGGATCTTGAAGAGCGGGATGCTCTTGAAGCCGAAGAACCATGCGTAGAAGTCGGTCCCTGTTATGGTCTCCTGCAGGAGGATCAGACCGAAGGATATCGCCAGGGTAGCGGTGGCTACGAGTATGGTCTTCCAGATGTAGCTGAAGGTTATCTTCTTCTCGCCGTAGGCGGTCATTCCGAGGTCGGCAACGGTCATCTTATGCTTCTTGCCGTCTACGCAGCAGAAGAGGATGAAGGTCAGTACGCCTAGGACGGAGAGTCCGATTATCGTGAAGAACGCTACGTTAGCATAAGTCAGGTTGAAGCCGGCACGAATGGCGTTCTTGTTCTTGGGGGTGAGTATCCCGAAGGTTCCGGTCTTGAGGACTATCCACGGGAAGATTATTCCGCAGATGGCGCTTATGGCGAAGCCCTTGCCGCGAAGTCCTATGTTTCTGGGCATCGGCTGCTTAACGGTGCTGAATGCCGGAACTCCTTCGATCAGCATCAGCGCGATGGCGCAGATAAGAGCGCCGAAGCTGAGTATGCCTGCAAGTCCGATGTAGTCCTTGTACATCCATACCTGGTCGGAAGCCTCGATGTAGTTGGGAACGTTGGCCTGGCCTACGGTCTCCTGGGCGAACCATATAAGCTTTTCGATGGCGCCCTGGTTTACGAAGGCTGCTTCGTGGATGCGCTGATAATCTCTGGTAGCGTAGAAAGCGTTGCCTGCCGCGAAGGATCCGTAGAGCTTGTCGAGCTCGATGTCTCCGCCGGTGTAGCCCGCTCTGCCCTCGAGCGCGGGAGCGGCCTTCATGGTGTCGGCAATGAACTTTTCAGCGGGAGACTCTACATCGCCGTTGGTGGTGAGCACGTTGCCCTTGTACTGGCTCCATGCCGCCTGGAGCTCTTTGCCGTAGAAGCTCATGCCCATGCCGGAAGCGTTGATCACGCCGAGGGTATTGTGCATTACGGCCATCGCCTTTGCAGTGCAGCATCCCATGGAGTGCCCTGCAGGGATGATCCTGCTGGCGTCTACGTTTCTCATGGAAGCAAGTACGTTATAGTACGCTTCTGCCACATAGACCATCGCAGCCTCGTTGAGCGCCCACTCGTCCAGATACTGACCGGAGTCTCCGGAACCGTACTGGTCTATGGACATTACTACGAATCCGCGCCTTGCGAACTCTACTGCCCAGGATTCGTGATTCCTGGCGTTGCCCGCGTTGCCGTGTGTGCACATGATGGCCGGCGCGGGGGTCTCGTCAGTGGCGTTGCTCGGAATATATACGAGCGCGCTGAGCTGGACTCCGTCCGGTCCGGTGATGGTGGTCCTGGTGATCTTTACGTTGCCGAAACCGGTAACAAGACCCCAGTTAAGAAATGCGAATACGATAACAAGCGCAAGAGCGATCCAGAAGAATCTGTGGATGTTCTTTTTTCTCTTAGCCTTGCCTTCTTCGGTAAAGAACTCGTCGTGGAGCTTCTGGTCCATCTGACGATCTTTCTCTGCGGATGCTGCGTTGCTCATTTTGTTCTCCTTCTAAAAACCTTCAAAAACGAACACGTTGATATCGATTACGGCTCAACCATAACAGAAGGAAAAACGCGTGTCTATAGCCCGGAGCCCAGCGGTCTTCCGGGCATCACCACTGGAAAGACGCGCCGCATGAGTGGGCAAAAACGGCGCACGAAAGGACTTGACGCATTAATAAAAGCAGGTGGGTTATGTTATAATACTAATTGTAAAGAACGCTTCGGATCTTGCAGTCTGCAGCCTAACCGGCAGGTTTACAGGAGAACGCTATGCTCAGACGCATTGCTGTATGCGACGACGAAAAGATAATGCTCCGTCAGATATCCACCTATCTGGATCAGTGGCAGAAAGAGAACGGCAGAAGATTGGATGTCGTTTATTTTTCCTCCGCCGAGAGCCTTCTTAAAAGCATGGACAGAAACACGGATCTGGTGCTCCTGGACATATCCATGGGCGGCATGACAGGAATGGATTGCGCCAGGACGCTGCGCGACGAGGGCTTTACCGGCGAGTTCATGTTCATAACAAGCATGGAGAACTACGCCCTGGAGGGCTACAAGGTACACGCCTTCGCATTCCTTACCAAGCCGCTCGTGTATGACGAACTGAGCGCCGCCCTGTCCGACTGTCAGGCCAAGCTTGCGGCGGCCGCGCCTGCGGTGTTCCCCGTCGAGACCGCATCCGGCACCAGGATCCTTAAGATAGACGACATCCTTTACGCTGAAGTCTTCGGAAGAGAGACCTCTTTCGCTATGCGCGGCGGAAGCAGCGTGGTGTCGGTGATACAGCTGGCTAACGTGGAAGAGCGACTCTTCGACAAGGGCTTCTTCCGCTGCCACAGAAGCTACCTTATTAATATGAAGCACGTCGAGAACATTGCTCCGCCGGACATTACGCTTACCGGCGGCGCTGTGGTACCCATAAGCAAGCACAGGGTGAAAGAGTTCCTGTCCGCCTACGCAAAGTACATAAAGTCCGTCCGATAGACCGGATACAGACCAGGCTCGCATGAATTTCAGTTGGATATCCAGTTACATAGCAGACGTTTTGTTCATGTGGCGCTTCTTCAAAAGAAGCGCCTATACGCCGCAGCGCCAGAACAAATGGCTCAAGCCCATCCTGTCCGTTCTGCTTGTCGTGCTCTATCTTAACGACTCGTTTTTCAACATTCCCAGCGCATCCATAAGGATATGCCTCAGGGCAGTGATCTATTTCGTATGGATCTTTGCCGCGGAAGGCGTGCCGGCAAGGCCCGCTGTCTATGCCGCGGTATTCTGGACCGGAGCATTCACGATGCTCCAGAACATTCTTTTCGGCCCGGTATTCTATGAATTCTTCTCCGGCCAGATGAATATAATAGGCTCCAGACTGATGAGCCAGATAGCGCTCTCCGTCATTAACATAGCGATAAGGTACGTTTATTTCGGCATACTGGCAAAGCTGCTGCCGTTCGAAGGCATAGCAGGAGCGCAGCTATCGCATATCATCTTCGCGGCAGGCATTTGCGCGCTGGCAGTGTACACCAAGGACACCGGAGCCAGGATGAGGCAGTCGTTCTCGGAAGGATCTCCGCACTTTACCGTGTACTTCATCCTGCTGCACGTGGCCATGCTGCTGGCGTTGGTCATATTCGAGTACTCCAGACGACGGGACGTCGAGCGCGCCTCGCTTCAGATACAGAACAACACCACCAAGGCGCTGATGCAGAGCATCCAGGACAGGCAGATGTCCGAAGATGCTGTCCGCACACTGCGGCACGACCTTAAAAATCACGCCATAAGCCTCCAGCTGCTCCTGGAACACGGCGAAACGGATAAGGCGATGGAATATCTGGAAAACTTCAGAAACGCCGCGAAAAACCCTGTCAGCGGCTTTGAGACGGGCAGCCAGCTGCTTGATGGACTGCTTAGGCAAAAGCTTTCGAACGCTGAGGATCAGGGCATAGACGTAGATTGTACGCTGGACTTTACGGAAGGTTCGTTCATAGACAACTTCGACCTCTGCGTGATCATGGGCAACATCCTGGACAATGCCGTGGAGGCGTGCTGTGCGCTGCCGGAAGGCGCTGCGCGATACATAAAGATCAGCGGCGGCCCCATGGCGAACTATATGAATATAGAGGTAGAGAACTCCAGCGCCCGAAAGGCGCAGCTTCTGGGCGGACTTCCGGCGACCAGCAAGGCTGACAAGGCTCTGCACGGGTTCGGACTTCGCAGCGTCAAGTCGGTTCTGGAACGCTATGACGGCATCATGGACATAGAACAGACCGACGGCAGTTATTCCATTTCTCTGATGATACCCAGACCGCAGGCCTGATGCTTCCGGAGCAGACCGCTGACGCTTCTCGATCCTCAGGCCTGATGCTTTTCGGCAGCCCGCCGACGTTTTCCGGACAGACAGCCGGAGAAGGCCCGATTTATGCATCTCTAACAGAACTTTCGCCCGAAAAAGGCGGTTTTTTGTTGTTTTTGGCGACATGAACGTTTTTCGGACCACAAAAAACCAGCGAAATACGGCTCTTTTTTGCGGTTTTGGACACTATCAAGTTTATTCGCGTTCCCGAAAACCGTTGAAATTACAGCATTTATGCATTCGTTGTATAAATTTGTGTAAAACAACTGTTTTCAATCGGGATTTTTTGTGCTAATATAATAAACTAATTACACCACCCGTCGGCGGAAAGGAAAACACCTGCTGCCGGCGGCAAAAGGACCGTCAGACGGCGGAAAGGAACCACCCTATGGCAACGATCAGTTTGGGCTCTTACGCAGCAACCAAGTATCCGCTCTGCGAACGCAGGATCCCGGATGAACTGTACAGAAAATACAACGTCTACCGCGGCCTTCGCGACGAGAACGGCAAAGGCGTCATGGCGGGCATCACCAACGTCTCCACCATCTACGGAAAGCAGGTCGTGGACGGCGTGGAGGTCCCGGCGGAAGGCATACTGCTCTACCGCGGCTACGCCCTGTCGGACCTGGTCAACGGCGAAAGCTTAAAGAAGCACCGTCTGGCCGAGGAATGCGCCTACCTTCTGCTGTTCGGCGAGCTCCCCACCAAGAAGGAACTGGCGGAATTCTCCAAGGTCCTGGCCGCCGCGCGCACACTGCCCCGAAACTTCACGCGGGACGTAATAATGAAAGCCCCCAGCAACGACGTTATGAACTCCATCATCAGGAGCGTCCTTACGCTCGCGTCCTACGACAAGAGCGCCCTGGACACCTCCATGGAGAACGTGCTGCGCCAGTCGCTGATGCTGATAGCCACAATGCCCATGCTGGCCGTGTACGCGTACCAGTCCTACAACCACTGGATAAAGGGCGGCAGCTT
>JAFZRK010000019.1 GCA_017619905.1 Bacillota bacterium | reverse complement strand
TGTCCCACGCCTCTATCCACGGGAACATGGAACGGTTGTTCTTGAGCACCTGGTCGGAGGTGGATCTTCCGCTCCAGTATTCCGCGCACTCGCGGAGGATCTTTCTCTCCTCAACGCTTATTGCGCCGGTCTTGGTGTCGTCGTAATCGTCGGTAACGTTCTCGAAGCTTCTGAGGGCCTCGAAAGCAATGGTCGGATTGTAATCCACGCAGGGGGACGCGCCGAGGAGATACTTGGTCTGTGAGCCGACGATAAGCTCTCCGTCGTGGATGCTTACGGGGTTCTTCTCCATTATGGCCTTAAAGAGCTTTCCTCTTCTGACATCCAGGGGCTCGCCGTCGGTCTCCTTCCAGGATTCCGTAACGATCTGGGCGCGCTCAACGGCAATGTGCTCCACTGCGTCCGAGCGGTCCTTGAGGCGCTTTGCTACGCGGGGAGTTATTGCGTTTACCTTGTCGCAGGCTTCGCAATCGATGGGGTTCTGATAAAGAGCAACTACTTTTTCCATCTGCGTGGTTCCTTTCATTAACTACGAACGCTGTGCCAGTATAGTCTTTACGTTTATCATTATAAGCCGCGTCAGCAGGAAATAAAAACCTGTAAACGATTATGAATTTCTGATATGGAAATCTATTTTTTCTGTTAAAATGCGGGTTTTCATTGAAATTTCAACGCGTTATCGCGCATATCCGCTAATATTGATTTGCAAATTGACCTGCCGAATTGTATAATTGATTCGAAAGGAGCCGCAATGACCACAGAAGAATTATCGCTGATCTGCGAACTGCCGAACTATTCCAGCTTTCTGGACGCATCGTACTATCTCCCCTATTCTCCGTCAGTCATTACGAAATACGTAAACAACGTGGAACAGGAGCTGGGGATGAAACTGTTCATCAGGAGCAGCAAGTCCCGAGATCTTCAGCTGACGAACGAAGGCAAGGTACTCATCGACTCGCTCAACCGCATGAACGATGACTGGTCCTACATAAAAAGACAGGTAAGAGATCTTAGGGAATCCGACGACCGCAGGATACGCATTGGCTCGCAGCCCAGATTCGGGAACCGCCACGAACAGCGTATCGTTACAGACTTCATCTTCCGCATACCGACCGCTCAGGTAAGCATGACGAAATCCCCCGCGGACGAGCTGATACGCAATCTCGTAGCGGGCAGACTGGACGCGGCATTCATCACCTTCAACAACGCGCTGGACCTCGACAGTTATTTCGCGGGCCACGGAGAAAAGATACTCGCGACACCGATAGTAAGCGAGAACGACATGTACGTGGGCGTTTCCGACAAGCACTTCCGGGGCAGAGAAGAAGTGGCGCTTAAGGAACTGGAAGACTTCACCTTCGCGTTCCCGTTCCCCATCGACAACGACATACAGAGCGTCTGGGCTGTGCGGTCCTGGACGAAGATCGCCGAAGAAAAAGGAATGGACCTCAAATACCTTAATCTCCAGGGTTATGACAGTACGGTCTTCGAGATGGCACGGCATAAAAAGATCGCCGTCACCACGACCCATGTGCCGTCTGCAAAGTACGAAGGGATAAAGTTCCTCAAGATATCCGACTGGACCGGAGGCACGAATCTGTATTTCCTGCGCTGTCCGTCGAACAGATACCCCGCGCTGCGGCAGCTGGAACAGTGCGTGGAAGACTATAAAAGATCGCTTGACCACTGATGATACGCAGCACAAAAGCGCCCGGGATGCCGGGCGCTTTTTCTCTTTCTTTATTTATGCTCTATTTGCACATCGCCTGGCGTACGGCGTGATGCCAGCCGTCCAGGGCTGCTCTGCGGTCGTCTTCGCTTATGCCGCATTCGAACTCCCTGTCTACCTGCCAGTTCTGCTTTATGTCGTCTATGCTGTCCCAGAAACCTGTGGAAAGACCGGCCAGGTACGCTGCCCCAAGGGCCGTGGTCTCTATGCAAAGGGGCCTTACTACGGGCTTGTTTATCATGTCCGCCTGGATCTGCATGAGCATGTCGTTCGCGGACGCGCCGCCGTCCACCTTGAGCGCGGAAAGCATTATTCCGCTGTCCTGTTCCATTGCCTTTAGGACGTCGCAGGTCTGATAAGCCATGGATTCCAGCACTGCGCGAGCCACGTGGTCTCTGGTGGTGCCCCTGGTGATTCCGGTTATTATGCCTCTGGCATACGGATCCCAGTACGGAGCGCCGAGTCCCACGAACGCGGGTACCATGAACACTCCGCCGGTGTCAGGCACTTTGGACGCAAGGTCACTCACCTGATAGGAATGCTCGAAGAAGTCCATCTCGTCGCGCAGCCACTGTATGGCAGCTCCGGCCACGAATATGGAGCCCTCGAGCGCGTAGGTGACCTTTCCGTCAAGACCCCACGCGATGGTCGTTACAAGGCCGTTCCTGGACATCACCGGTTCTTCGCCGGTGTTCATGAGCAGGAAACCGCCTGTCCCGTAGGTATTCTTGACTTCTCCCGGAGCGAAGCAGGTCTGCCCGAACAGCGCGCACTGCTGGTCTCCGGCAGCGCCGCTGACCGGGATAGGTCCGCCGAAAATGGAGGCGTCGGACTCGCCGTATACCATGGAACTCGGCACCGGCGTCGGAAGCATGCACTTAGGAATGTTAAGAAGCTCAAGGAGCTCATCGTCCCACTGAAGCGTGTGGATGTTGAACATCATGGTGCGGCTTGCGTTGGAGTAGTCCGTGACGTGCACGCTGCCTCCGGTCAGTTTCCAGATCAGCCAGGTGTCTATGGTGCCGAAGAGCAGCTCGCCCTTCTCTGCCCTCTCGCGGGCGCCTTCCACGTTCTCCAGTATCCAGCGGAGCTTGGTGCCGGAAAAGTAAGCGTCTATCAGCAGTCCGGTCTTCTCCCTTATCTTGTCGGACCATCCTGCCTCCGCAAGCTTGTCGCAGTATTCCGCGGTGCGCCTGCACTGCCAGACTATGGCGTTGCATATGGGCTGTCCGGTGACCTTGTCCCACACGACAGTGGTCTCGCGCTGGTCCGTTATGCCTATGCCGGCAATGTCCTCCGCCCTGGCGCCTATCTTTTCCATGGCCTCGCGGGCAACGCCTATCTGCCTTGCCCAGATCTCGGTGGCATCGTGTTCCACCCAGCCCGGCCTGGGATAGATCTGCTTAAAGCCGCGCTGCGACATGCTCTTTATGTTGCCTGCCCTGTCGAACAGTATGCATCTTACGCTCGAAGTGCCCTCGTCCAGGGCAAGTACGTATTTCTTTTCCATGGTGCGCTCCTGTAGTTTTGTGATACGGTCGTCCGTTACTTTTTATAATACCATATTTTTATCGGCCGGGCCAAAGTTTAGGCATCAAAAAAGCGCAGCACATGCGCCTGAGTCCTTTCAGTCTATTCTGAGCGGGCCTGTTCCTCAGCGGTCTTCTGGAACGCGATCCTGGGCGAACCGTTCGCCAGATATATGGTTCCGCATTCCTTAAAGCCCTTCGACCGCAGAATGTGCAGCATTGGCGCGTTGTCCCTGTGGGTATCTATGCGGATGTCCTTTCCGAAGCCGCCGACGTACTCCAGCACCGCGTTGAAGACTCCGCGGCTGCTGTCGTCGCGGGCTATCCTGTGGATGGTAAGATACGGCCAGTCGCTGAGCCAGCCGGGACCTTCTATGTAAGCGTAGGTGGGATCCGGCTCGCTGAAGAGCGCAAAGACTCCGCAGATGTCTTCGCCGCGGCAGACCACGTAGTTCCTGCGGGCTTCAAGATCCTCGTCCACGAGTGCTTCCGCAGGAGTGACGTTCCCCCACTGGTCCGGGTTGCCGCCTTCCGCCATGCGCCTGCGCGCGGACGAGTAGATTTGCATTATTCTGTCTTTATCGGCCTTTTCAGCGTTTCTTATCGTGTACGACATAGGACCTTTCTGTCTTGTGAACGGGGACGTCCTGCCGATGATACGGACTGCTACTTATCGATGTAGACTGCGTAATACTCCTCGTAGGTGAGTCCGGACTTCATGATGCTCTCGGCGTAGCCGGTTCCGACGTATCTGTAGTGCCACGGCTCGAATTCGTAGCCGGTTATGTATTCCTTGCCCTGCCTGTAGCGGATTATGAAGCCGTACTTCCAGCAGTTCTCCATGAGCCAGGCGTATTCGGGCGTGTTCTCGAAATGATCGCGGCCGTCCGCGGTGTTGATGTCAACGGCCAGACCAAGCTGATGCTCGGAGCTTCCGGGCCTTGCGGAGGTCCTGTCGGCATTCTTCTGGCCCATGCTGCGCACGTAGCCGTTGTACAGGGAGTTCTGCGTGCTGTAGCTTCTGTAGGGAGAGACCGAACGCAGACTGATGCCGTCCGCTCTTGCCGCGTCGACCATCTGCACGAACGCCGCGCAAGCCGTCGACTGCAGGTACCCGTTGCCGTAACCGCTGGGAAGAGCGGGCTGGTTGGGAACGTAGCTTGAGCTCAGATAGTGATACTTGTTGACCAGCACCAGGAAGCCCTTGCTCATGTCCGCGGGTTCCATGTCCGTGTAGAACGGCTTGTCGATGCCGGTGTTGATCGCCTGCACCACGGCTGCGGCGCTCTTCTTCTCGTTCTCCATGCCGTAGACTATGTACTTGTCCAGGTTGTTTTCCAGATACATGGAGGAAGCGCTGTATTTTTCACGAAGCTGCGCCCTCTCCTCTTCCGTCATGCTGGCCAGAGCTTCCTTGATGGCCGCTTCTTTGGCGGCCTTTTCCGCCGCGGCTTTTTCCGCTGCTTCGCGTTCGGCCTTTTCGCGGGCCTCGCGCTCCGCCCTGGCTCTTGCAGCCCTTTCCGCGGCCTCCCTGGCGGCTTTCTCCTCCGCAGTAAGACGGTCCTCGCGGTGCTTAGCTATGAGGGCGTCCTTTTCGTCCTTCTCCGCCTGTGTCGTCGGTTCTGCTATCAGCTCCGTGTCCGTATCTGCAAGGTAGCACTTCCAAGTGAGATCGGTGGACGGAAGGACTCCGGGCGCAACATGCCCGTCCTTGTCGCAGGGGAAGAACATTCCGTACTCTCTGCCGTTGACTTTGCAGAACTTGTAGTACTTTTTCGCGCCTTCCTCCCCTATGCTTACGATACCCTCTTCTGAGACCTCCGCTTCTTCCTCACCGCTTACTATCTTATAGACGACGTCCTTGTCGGACTCGTAGAGCTGCGCGGGCTGCGGAAATGCCGCTATGACGCGCTCCGTACTGCCGGCGTAGAAGTTCTCTTCGTTGATCGCTGCAAGTATCTGCTGAATGGTAAGCTCCTTGTACTCAACGCCCGAGGACGGCAATGTAACGAAGCCGTACTCCGTGTTCGTTATCGTGCGGGTGCCGCGGAACACGGACGTGGCAACAGTGTCCTTTTTTACGAAGACGCGCTGCTCCACGCTGCCTCTTTCACTGAAATATGCGTAAACGTCGAAGGTCTGACCGTCCTGCCATATGTGCCCCACTGTATTGTAATAGCCCGGCGCGTAGTCGTCCGGAGCGGTGTCCAGACTGTACTCGTCGGAATAGACGGCGTCCACGGGGATGCCTATGTAGTACTCATCTATGAATTTGATGCCGAAGTACGTTGCGACGAAAGCTGCGCATACGCACAGGGCATATAATATCTTTTTCATAAAACGCCTCTGAAGAAGAATATGGTCTAGGAATCGATTATACCACGATCGAGAAGATTCTTCACAAAGACCTTTATCCTGATCCCGCGGTCGTTTACATATCCTGTCAGCTCCTCGAATCCGAGCTTCGGGTTAAGGGCCTGGCTTGCGGCGTTGTTTTCGCGCATGCTCGCGGATGCGACGGTGAATCCTTCCCTGCGAACAAAGTCCAACGCAAGCCTAAGAGCAGCAGTACCATATCCCCTGTTCCTGTACTCCTGCCGTATGTCCAGGCCTATGCTGACATTATGGGCGGAATGCCCGCACAAACTGACAAAGCCCACAACATCGGAGCCATCGACTGCGGCAAGCAGCTTGTAGTACTTGTCCCTGCATATGCCGCGTATACTGTCCTGTATCATGCAAAGCCTCTCCTTGTCCGACATGCCGCCATAGCTTTCAGTTCCGCTGAACTCGTTAACATCTTTCTCCGTGACCGGACGTAGACTGAGATTCATTCCAATACCTCCAGAAGCCTTTGAATTACTATGTTCGTACTGTCCAGGCCCTTATCCGTGAACCTTAGTCTGCCGCCGGACGGTTCCAGATATCCTTCTTCGATCAGCCTGGGCAGCAAGGCTGAAAAGTCCGCAAGGAAATCCGCTCCGAAAATGCCGCTGTAATCGGAAAGGTCAAAACCGTCGATAAGCCGCAGTTTTGTGAACACAAAGTCGCCCTTAAGTTCGCTGACCGTTTCCTTTTTCAGGTCCGGAAGCTCTCCTCTGCAGCCGTTTATAAAGCTGTGCGCGGAGGTCCCGAAGCCAAGGTATGGCTGCATGTTCCAGTACTTGAGATTGTGGCGGCATTCGAAGCCCGGCAGCGCGGCGTTGCTCACCTCGTAATGGTGGTAGCCGGCCGCCTTCAGAGCGTCCGCGGCATGGTGGTACATACGGCGGTTCTCCTCCCAGGAAGGCAGATCCACCTTTCCCGCGGTGTAATCCTTATACAGCGGGGTGCCTTCCTCCAGCTGCAGGCTGTAGAAAGAAACGTGCTCCGGGCGCATATCCAAAACTTCGGCGAGCGTCTCCTGCCATACCGCAGGATCCTGTTCAGGCGCGCCGAAGATTAGATCCAGATTGATGTTTTTAAAGCCCGCGCCGCGCAGTATCCGGTACGCCTGCCTGGCCTTGTCCGCGCTGTGGACGCGTCCCATGGCCGCAAGCACCTTGTCGTCCAGACTCTGTACGCCCATGCTTATACGATCGAAGCCGAGAGCCCTCAGCTCCGACGCTTTTTCTGCCGTTACGGTCTCCGGATTGACTTCTATGGTAGTCTCCGCACTGCGGACATCGAAGCTTTCCCTCAGCGCATCAAGGACTTTCCCGAGTTGCGCCGCGCTCGCAAGCGATGGCGTCCCGCCGCCGAAAAACAATGTATCTACATAATATTTATTTTCGTTACCAAGTGCATTTCCCGTCGCTTTTATATCTTCGGCCAGTTCATCGAAATACGCGTCATCCGGCGCCTTTTCGAAGGACAGGAAGTCGCAGTACTTGCACTTTCTTATGCAGTACGGAACGTGCACGTAAATGCCGAGGGTTCCTTCGGGCAGCTTAATTCTCAAGCGGCACCTCCTCCGGCACATCCGCCTCCAGCTCCGCTGCGCGCTGCTTAAACACATAGTAGAACGCCGCAACGTTCAGCACCGTATTTATCGCCCAGCAGATGGGATACGCCATGTATATGGCCTCTATCGTGCCCTTCCAGGCCGCGTAGGTGTAGATCCAGGTTATGCGGAAGAAGAACGAGCTGATCACGGATATCGCCAGGGGCAGTTTCGTGTTTCCAAGGCCCCTTACGCAGCCGCTTATGGCGTTGAGCGTGCCGCACAAGCCGTAGAACATGCACATGTAGAAAAGTCGCACCCTTGCGTAGGTGATTATTCCCGCGTCCGGCGAAAAGATCTTCAGCACATAGGGCGACGCCAGATAGACCAGAAAACCGATCACCTCGCCCGCTATGAGGACGCCCGCCAGAGTGGTCCTGAATATCCTTCTAACACGAGGCAGATCCCTGTGCCCGTAGTTCTGAGAAATGAATACCACGCCGGAACTGGAGAAAGCCACGAATGATATGGACATGAAGCCCTCCAGCGTTCCGGACAGAGTGTTTCCGGCTATGACTACCGGGTCGAACTTGTTGATGGCCGCAGAGATGACCACGCCGGAGATGTTGATTATCATGCCCTCCAGCGAGGATGGAATGCCCACGCGGAACACCTCGCCAAGGCCTGTAAACACACGCATCCTATTAAGATGAAGGCGTATCTCGTCGCGCTGGCGGGTATAGAATATTACCATCGCTGTAGACGACAGCATCTGCGAGAACAGCGTAGCGGACGCCACGCCGGCGATGTTCCAGTCGAAGACTATTACGAATATAAGGTTGAGTATTATATTGACCACCGCCGCGCTCATCTGGAACACGAACGGTATGAAGGAATTGCCCCTGGACTGCAGCACGGATGCCAGAAAATACTGCGTCATGGAGAACGGAACGGCCGCGAAGTAGATGCAGAAATACACCCTCGCCTCCGCGAACAGACTCTCCGGGCAGTTTACGAGGCGCAGTATGGGCGTGGACAGAACGCACGCGACTATTGCAAGTGCCGCGCCCAGCGTAAACGCTGTCAGCGGCAGCGCCTGCACCAGATCCGAGACCTTATCGGTCTCTTTCCGACCGTACATTCGCCCGAATACTATAGTGACTCCGCCGCTCAGAGCCCCCAGGCCCGCTATCAGCAGATGGCACACAGGCATGCACACGCCTATGGCGGAGATGGCGCCCTCGTGCCCGAAATTGCCTATTACTGCGGTGTCCGCAGCGGAAAAAAGCACATGCAGAATGGAGGATCCCACTATGGGGAGCCCGAACAGCAGCATATTCTTAAGTATGGGTCCGTGGAGCGGATCAACTTCCAACCTGCGTTTCATAGCTGATATTATACTACAAAACCGCAACGCGTAAAAACAACAAGCGAGGCGGATAATGCAAAAATGGGCCGGAGGACCGCTCTCCGGATCAAAAAGAGGACTATGTAACAGCTGTGATAACGTGATATACTTATATCGTAGGTGATCACAGATCTTTCGGTCTTTTACGGAGGTAACAGATATGCCATTAGTCACAACAAAAGAAATGTTCGCGAAGGCCTACAACGGCGGCTACGCGATCGGCGCTTTCAACGTAAACAACATGGAGATAGTCCAGGGCATTACGGAGGCGGCTAAGGAGCTGGAAGCCCCGCTGATCCTTCAGGTATCCAAGGGCGCCCGCGCCTACGCCAACCACACCTATCTTATCAAGCTCGTGGAGGCGGCGGTAATAGAGACCGGCCTTCCCATCTGCCTGCACCTGGACCACGGCGACTCGTTCGAGACCTGCAAGAGCTGCATAGACGGCGGCTTCACCTCCGTAATGATAGACGCCTCCTCCAAGCCGTTCGAAGAGAACATAGAGATAACCAGGAAGGTCGTTGAGTACGCTCACGACCGCGGCGTCGTAGTGGAAGCCGAGCTCGGCACCCTGGCAGGCATAGAGGACGAGGTAAAGGTGAGCGCGGAGGATTCCTCCTACACCCGCCCGGAAGAAGTTGAAGAGTTCGTCAGCCGCACCGGCTGCGACTCCCTGGCCATAGCTATAGGCACCAGCCACGGAGCTTACAAGTTCAAACCCGGAACCAAGCTGCAGCTGCGCTTCGACGTTCTGGAAGAAGTATCGAAGAGACTTCCCGGATTCCCCATCGTTCTGCACGGTTCATCCTCCGTTCCTCAGGATCTGGTAGCCAAGATCAACAAATACGGCGGAGCAATGCCCGGAGCCATAGGCGTTCCGGAGGACCAGCTGAGGCACGCGGCTTCCCTGTCCGTCTGCAAGATAAACATCGACTCCGACCTGCGCCTTGCGATGACCGCGACCATACGCGAGTTCTTCGCCCTGCACCCGGATAAGTTCGACCCCAGAGAGTATCTTAAGCCGGCAAGGGCCGCGATCAAGGAAGTCGTAGCGCACAAGATCGTAAACGTCCTTGGCTGCGACCACAAGATCTGATACAGAAAAAGACACATGACTAAAAGAAACAGCGGGTACCTGCGAGGTATCCGCTGTTTTGTTTTCCCTTGATCTCCGTGGAGCGCTCCGACGGCCCTCCTGCCCTACTGTTCTTTCTTCCGTTTGCCGCTGATCCCGGCGCAGAGCCGCACCACCTGACCGGCAAATATGGCCGCAAACACCGTGCCTTCCCGAACGACCACCTTGTCGCCAGTAAACGACGACAGCCCGCCCAGGAACACTATCTGAAGGATGAGCGCGACGATGACCAGACAGGTATCCACAAGCGTCTTGCAGTTGCCGAACGGCTTGCCCGTCACCTCCGTGACTGTCCTGGAGAGCCCATCCGCGGCCATTGGTATCCAGCCCGGCTTCATGTAGACATACACGCCGAGACCTATCAGGATCACGCTTATTACTACGTATACCGCGCGCAGAATATAAGTCTGCGGGACCGGAAAGCCGAGCATCAGATGCCCGAACGCGTTTGGGTCGGTACCCGTAAAGTCCACGATGTACCCGAAAACCATGCTTACGACTACCTGAAGCAGATCCACCGGCCTGAACTTTTTCCGCAGCAGAAGGATCTGCACTACGACGCAGAGAAAATGCGCCGCTATTGTCGCGGTCCCGAGCGTGATGCCCCAGATGAGCTCCCCTGCTCTGGGAATGGAACTGACCGGCGAGATCCCCAGACGCGCGAGCTTTGAGATATTGATGCCGACGGCTATCAGGACGAGGCCGCCTATGTATTGAACGATCTTCTTAACTGTCTGCAAATGTAGGGACCTCTTTCCGTAAGGACGCCCGCCGGCTATTTTCCGTCGTCATACTTGAGCACTGCCGTGAAAGCTTCCTGAGGCACTTCCACGCTGCCGAACTGGCGCATGCGCTTCTTGCCTTCCTTCTGCTTCTCCAACAGCTTCTTCTTGCGGGAGATGTCGCCGCCGTAGCACTTGGCCAGCACGTCCTTGCGGTAGGCGCGTATGGTCTCGCGGGCGATTATCTTCTGCCCTATCGCGGCCTGGATGGGCACCTCGAACTGATGCATCGGAATGACTTCCTTCAGCTTCTCGCAGACGAACTTGCCGCGGGTGTAGGCCTCGGATTCGTGGACTATCATGGAGAACGCGTCCACCATCTCCTTGTTCAGAAGGATGTCCAGCTTCACCAGATTGCTCTTCTCGTAGTGGTCGAACTCGTAGTCCAGCGAGCCGTAGCCGCGCGTCTTGGACTTGAGCGCGTCAAAGAAATCGTAGATGACCTCGTTGAGCGGAAGCATGTAGTGCAGCCCCACCCTCTCAGGAGTTATGTATTCCATGTGCTCCATGACGCCGCGCCTGCGCTGGCAGAGGTCCATGATCGATCCCACGTAGTCCTTGGGCACCATGATGGTGGCCTTTACCATCGGCTCCTCCAGATGGTCGTACGCGGTGGGATCAGGCAGATTGCTGGGGTTCTCTATGTAGCGCTCGGTGCCGTCGTGTTCCACGATCTTGTAGATGACGGACGGGGACGTGGTTATTATCTCCAGGTCGAACTCCCTCTCAAGGCGCTCGACTATTATCTCCATGTGCAAAAGTCCCAGAAAGCCGCAGCGGAAGCCGTAGCCCAGGGCCTGCGAAGTCTCCGGCTCGAACACGAAGGCCGCGTCGTTGACCTGCAGTTTCTCCAGACAGTCCTTTACGTTCTCATATTTTTCGTCCGGGGTCGGATAGATGCCGCAGTACACCATCGGCTGCACCTTCTTATACCCTCTGAGGGGCTCTGACGCGGGCTCTGAGGCCAGTGTAATGGTGTCGCCGACCCTTGCATCCTTTACCTGCTTTATCGACGCGCAGACGTAGCCAACGGCCCCTGCGGACAGTTCCTTTACGGGGGTCTGGTAAGGCGCGTTGACGCCTACTTCCGTGACCTCGTACTTCTTGCCGGTGTTCATCAGAAGTATGGTGTCGCCGGCCTTGAGCCGTCCGTCCATTATGCGGGTATAGATGACCACGCCCTTGTAATTGTCGTAGTAGGAGTCAAAGATCAGCGCTTTGAGCGGCGCGTCCGGATCGCCGGACGGAGCCGGAACCTTGGCGACTATGTCCTCCAGCACTTCTTCTATGTTGATGCCCTCCTTGGCGGAGATGCACGGTGCCTCGGATGCGTCCAGACCTATGACGTCCTCTATCTCCTTGCGGACCTCCTCCGGACGGGCCGACGCCAGGTCTATCGTGTTGAGCACGGGAAGTATCTCCAGATCCTCGTCCAGCGCCAGATACACGTTGGCAAGGGTCTGGGCCTCCACGCCCTGGGTGGCGTCCACCACGAGCACCGCGCCCTCACAGGCAGCCAGCGACCTGGACACCTCGTAGTTGAAGTCCACGTGACCCGGAGTGTCGATGAGGTTGAAGATGTACTCGTTGCCGTCTTTTGCATCATAAATCAGCCTCGTTGTCTGA
>JAFZRK010000018.1 GCA_017619905.1 Bacillota bacterium | reverse complement strand
GGGGCTTGAGATATTTCCCGTATTGTTCCGTCCGGCAAAACGCGTTCCGCAGCCAGCCGTTTCAGGCCTGCGCCTCTACGCCAGCCCGCGGTCAGCGCATTTCGGCCGGCTTACGCCAGCCCGCGCCTTATCCTGTCCTGGGCGCGTCCGGACAGCAGCTCCGACAAGCTCATGGCCAGCAGCTCGTCCCTGCTCACCCACTTGTAAGCGGTGGTCTCGCCTTCCTGCAGCTTTACCGCGTCCTTGGGGCCGCCGTACACGCACAGGTACTCCACGTAGATGGTGTGGTTCTTCTCGCTGACGGTGACGCCCAGCTCCTTAAGGTCTGCGCAGACTATGCCGCTCTCCTCCGCAAGCTCGCGCACCGCGCACTGAAGAGCCGTCTCGCCCGCAAGCGCTGATCCGCCCGCAGAGGCCTCCCACATGCCGCCGTGCTTCTTGGCGCGGTCGCGCAGCATAAGAAGGTAGGTGCCGTCGGCATGCTTTACCAGCACGTTGCCAACCAGATGGAAGCGCCCGGCCGGGATGGGCTCGCCGCGCAGCATCCCCGCGCCTTCTATCTTTTTGAAGTCTTTATCGTATAAGTCCCAGCGTTCAGAAGTTGGTTTCATGTTCATGCTCCGTCATTCAGTCCGGTCCGGCAATTCCTGCTCCGGCGTTTCCGCGGCCTCCGCTGCTATGGTCTCCGGCGTTTCCCCGGCAGCCGACGCCTCGGTCTCCGGCAGTTTACGGCTTCCGGGGCCCGTCTGCACCAGTATTATAGCACCGAACAGCAGCGCGCATCCGAAAAGCTCGCGCCCGGACATGGCTTCCTTAAGCATCACCCAGCCCGCCAGAGCCGCAAACACGGACTCCAAGCTCATGATCAGCGACGCCGCCTCCGGCTTGGTCCGCTGCTGACCCAGAAGCTGCAGCGTGTAGCCGATGCCCGCGGACACGAAACCGCAGTACGCTATGGACACCCGCGCGTCCCAGATCTGCTCAAACGTAGGCGTCTCCGCTATGAAAGCCCACACCGTGGACAGCACGAACGACACGAAGAACTGCAGAAAGCTCATCTTTACCGCGTCCGCCTTGGGCGCGAAGTAGTCCGCGCAGACTATGTGCCCCGCGAAGACTATGGCGCAGCCGATGACGTACGCGTCGCCCTGGCCTATGGTGAAGCCCTCCTTTATGCAGAGGAAGTACATTCCCGCGGCTCCGATCAGCACCGCCGCCCAGGTCCGAAGACCCGTGCGCCTGCGGAATATCAGGGCGCCGTAGATGGGCACCAGCAGCATGTACATGGCCGTTATGAACCCCGCCTTGCCTGCCGTGGTGTACTGCACGCCTATCTGCTGGAGGTTGTTGGCGATGGTTATGGCTATACCGCAGCCCAGCCCGCCTTTTATCGTGTTGGCGTCGAACTTGAACGCGTCCTTGGGTCCGCGAACCACGATGACGAGTATCGCCAGGAAGACGGACGCCAGAAGGCAGCGCGAGGCCATGAAAGTGACCGGCGTAACGTGGTCCATGCCTTCCACCTGGAACACAAAAGCCACGCCCCATACGAACGCGGCGCCCAGAAGCATGAAGCCGCCTGCCGGATTGTTGTTCTTCTGCTTTGCCATGTACCCGTTTCCTGCCGTTCATGCCTGCAACTGTTTTTCAGTGCAGATTTCCTCCGCTCTTGCGTTTCAAGGACTTTCGGACCGCAATTATAAACATTATGTTGCGATTATAGCACCAAATGCTCTTGCCCGCAATTTTCTTTTAGTGTATTATAAATGTACGCTTAAGCAGAAAAGCGGCGCGCAGGCCGCCGCAGAAGATAAAGGAGACGCCATGTTTGGAAAGAAAAAGGAAGAATATCAGGCCCCTGTAGTTGAGGCGCCCGTTCAGGAGGAAGTAAAGCCGGAGCCCAAGCCCCAGCCCACCACAGTCATTGGCAGAGGCGTAGTCGTCGTAGGCAATTTCGACTCCAAGGAACCCATAGAGGTTCTGGGCACCATACGCGGAAACATCCGCTCCACCAGCAGCGTCAGCATCAGGGAGAAGGGCTCGCTCGTAGGCGAAGCCGCGCTCAGATCGCTGGATCTGGAAGGCCGCATAGAAGGCACCGTGCTCTGCTCGGACGAGACCGTCATCCGCTCCACCGGAGCTCTCAAGGGCAACCTGTCCACCGCTTCGCTGCGCACGGACGAAGGTTCCGCGTTCGAAGGCAAGCTGAACATGGTCCCCAAGCCGCCGGTAGTAAAGACGCCGGAACCGGAAGTCATCCCGGACGCCGTACCCATCGAGCCGTAAGACACGGCCTGCGGCAGATCAACAAGACACAAACGACACGCCCCGGACGCATGCTCCGGGGCTTTTCATTCCCTTGTTGACAAGTCCTGCGCAAAAGCGTATTATATACACAATCTTTTGAAAGGAAAGTTGTATGAGAATCACAAATTGCTCGTCTTCATCGTCTTCCTGCTGCAGTTCCTCCTGGGTGCTGGAGTTTTGATTGCGAGCTTTCCTGGTCAGTTAACACGATAATCAGCCGGAAGCTTGCACTTCCGGTTTTTTCATAAGCGTCAGACCGCCCGCAGACAAGCAGGCGGCCGGCGGTAAGGTCAGAAGAGGTGACCTATGGAAGAAAGAGTCTACAATTTCTCAGCGGGACCCAGCCAGATGCCGCTGCCGGTGCTGGAGCAGGCGCAGAAAGACCTGCTCTGCTACCCGGGCGCGGGCGCGTCGGTGCTGGAGATGAGCCACCGCAGCAAGTCCTTCGACGCCATAATCGATCAGGCGGAGGCGGACCTGCGCAAGCTGATGGACATTTCGGACGATTACGCGGTGCTGTTCCTTCAGGGCGGCGCCACAACGCAGTTCTCCGAAGTCTGCATGAACCTTGCGCATCAGGGCGACACCATGGCGTTCATCAAGTCCGGCCAGTTCTCCGGCAAAGCCATGGACGAAGGCGCACGCTGGGGCAACGCCGTATGCGTGGCAAGCTCCGCGGACGAAAAATACACCTTCATACCTGAGATAGGCGAGGGTTCCGAGGCGCAGCCCTTCCCGGAGGACGCGAAGATCCTGCACTTCACCGGCAACAACACCGTTTTCGGCACCATGTTCCGGCAGATCCCGCAGATTCCGGCCTTCGCTAAGGACGCGAAGCTCGTTGGCGACTGGTCGTCGGCCATCCTGGGCGTAAACATAGACGTCCGCGACTACGACCTCATCTACGCCGGAGCGCAGAAGAACATAGGCCCCGCAGGCGTCACCGTGGTCATCCTTAAGAAGGAGCTTCTGGACCGCGAGATCGATCCGGTAGTGCCGATAATGCTCCGCTACGCGCCCATGGTAAAGGCAAGGTCCATGTACAACACCCCGCCGTGCTTCTCCATCTACGTTTCCGGCCTGATGTTCAAATGGGTGCAGGAACAGGGAGGCGTTGCCGAGATGGAGCGCCGCAACAAGGAGAAGGCCGGCCTTCTGTACGATTTCATAGACAACTCCGGTTTCTACACCAATCCGGTGCGGCCCGGCGACCGATCTATCATGAACGTGGTGTTCCGGCTCCCGGACGATCAGCTGACCGCGGACTTCGTGGCCACTGCTGCGTCCAAAGGGCTCATAAACCTGAAGGGACACCGCGCCAACGGCGGCTGCAGAGCAAGCTTATACAACGGAATGCCGCTCGAGGGCGTAAAGAAGCTGATAGAAGTAATGAAAGATTTCGAGCTCGCGAACAAATAGGTTCGGCAGATACGCAGACACACGGCGTAAGCCGTCAAGGAGGATACAATGTACAACATTCTGGTTCTTAACAACGTCGCCAAGGAAGGCATCAACGCGTTCGACAAGAACAAATACACGCTCAGCGGAGAGGTAAAGAAGCCGGACGCCATACTGGTGCGCTCCATGCCCATCCACGACAGGGAGTTCGGCCCGGAGCTCAAGATAATCGCGCGCTGCGGCGCAGGCGTCAACAACATCCCCATCGAACGCTGCACCGAGCAGGGCATCTGCGTGGTCAACTGCCCCGGCGGCAATGCCAACGCGGTAAAGGAGATGACCATCGCGGCCATAATCATGAGCATGCGAAACGGCTACCAGGCAATGACCTGGGTGCGCAGTCTCTCCGACGAGGACTCCGCCTACGGCAAGAACGTCGTGGAATCCGGCAAGGAAAGGTTCCGCGGCCCGGAGATAATGGGCAAGAAGATAGCCGTAATAGGCGTGGGCAACGTGGGTTCGCGCGTGGCCAAGGCCTGCCACGACTTGGGAATGAAGGTCGTCGGCTACGATCCCTACCTGACGCACAGCAGATACCTGGAGCTGGGCGCCTATCTGGACTTCGCCCCCACTTTTGAAGAGGCGATCCAGGACGCGGACGTCGTAACCGTGCATCCTCCGCTCAACGACGAGACCAAAGGCATGGTGAGCGCCAAAGCCATCTCGCTCATGAAAGACGGCGTGTATCTGGCGAACTTCGCGCGCGGCGGCATAGTGGACGGCGACGCTGTCTGCGACGCCCTGGAGAGCGGCAAGATCGCCGGCTACTCCACGGACTTCCCCACTCCCCGCATGAAGAAGATGGACCAGGTCTTCTGCACACCGCACCTCGCCAGCGGCACACCGGAGGCCGAGATCAACTGCGCGATAATGGCTGCCCGCCAGACCATCGACTACATAGAGAACGGCAACGTGCTCAATTCCGTGAACCTGCCTGACGTGAGCTTTGCCCGCGCAGAAGGCGACCGCATAACAGTCATCCATCAGAACAAGGTGGGTATGCTGGGCCTTATGACCGAGAAGATCGCTACAATGGGCCTCAACATCGAGAACCTGGTGAACAAGGCCCGCGAAGGCATCGCCTACACCATCCTGGACTTCAACACAGAGGTCCCCCAGAAGCTGGCTGACGCGCTGGAAGCCATCGACGGCGTTATCCGGGTCCGCATCATCAAATGATATCCGGGAATCGCGCCGCTGTGCTTGACGCCTCCTCGCCCCGATGATAAACTATTGATACAAAGGTGCTGCCGGTAGACGGCCGCCCTCGGTATTAGTTACAGAGTGACCGCAACCATTCAGGGGGCTGGCGGTCACTTCTGCTTTTTGCCGTTGTTATGCGTTCCCACAGTATACCCCGCCTAAAGCAGGTTACACAAAGCGATATTATCGCTATCAGTGATTCTACATTCATACGTCCTCCTTTCTCCCCTTTTGAGAAGTCCGAAGGGAACAGGCCCTCCGGGGAGGGCGGCCGCCTGCCGTTTATCCGGCAGCACAATTACATTATAAAAAGAGCGCCTCAGGCGCTCAATTTTATTATTGGTAAAAGCGGTACAGAGTTTTGCGGATACTCACGCAGTACTGGTTCCGGTTCCGTGATCGCTAAAGGTATTCCAGGATCACCTTCCAGGCCTCGAGCAGGCGGTCCATGGTCCAGGCGGCGTTGGCCGGGGACGTAGACGGGAGGCACACAGCCGGACGGCCGGTCTGCGGCAGACAGTACTTAGTGTAGATCTCGTGCGACTTTCTTCCGTTTGTAAAAACCGCGCGGATCTCCGCCGCCGCAAAGATCTCCGTAAAGTCGTTGGGCACCACGTTTGTTATGGAGCTGTCGCTGGAACCCTCTATGTCGCAGGAATGGATGGAGTCCCAGGCCGCAATGTGGTGACGGCGAAGCATGTCGGCCTTCTCGGGAACGGTCTTAGGCGCCGGCTCATCGAACATCTGCGCCAGCAGCTTCCAGAAGCGGTTTTGCGGATGACCGTAGAAAAAACCGCTTTCCCTCGATTTGACCGAGGGAAAGCTGCCTAATACTAGTATTTTCGATGATTCGTCGTAAAACGGCGCTATCGGGTGTACGATGTGCTGCATTATTTGCGTTCGCGGTACTGCCTTATGCGCTTATTTCTTGGGGACCAGCTTTTCCGTGCCGCCCATGTAAGGCTGCAGAGCCGCAGGGATAAGCACGCTGCCGTCCGCCTGCAGGTTATTCTCCAGGAACGCTATCAGCATGCGGGGCGGAGCCACCACGGTGTTGTTGAGGGTGTGCGGCAGATAGTTGCCCTTTTCCTTGTCGCGCACGCGGATCCCCAGCCTGCGGGCCTGAGCATCGCCCAGGTTGGAGCAAGAACCGACCTCGAAGTACTTCTGCTGGCGCGGGCTCCAGGCCTCAACGTCAAGGGACTTCACCTTAAGATCCGCCAGATCACCGGAGCAGCACTCGAGCGTGCGGACCGGAATGT
>JAFZRK010000017.1 GCA_017619905.1 Bacillota bacterium | reverse complement strand
GGGTGGCGAAGCTCATAGAAGCCGGAGAGGCGGCGTCGCTGCGGTTCAGGGAGAGACTGAAAGGCACGGTGCAGAGGGTCCTTCCTGAGGAATACAGCGGAGGCGGTCTTTGGAGAGGCAGAGCTTCCAACTACTGCAATGTCTGGTTCGAAGCCACGAAGCTCCCTGATTTGACAAGCAGATTTATTGATGTTACGATTGAAAAAACATATGAAGACGGCGTTTTCGGGCGCGCGGTCCTGAATGAGGACCTTACAGGACCTTCGGGATCCGGCCCTGCCGCGCAGAAAGGAGACGAAATGTCCGACTGCATATTCTGCAAGTTAGCGAACGGCGAGATACCTACGAACATGGTATACGAAGACGATAAGATCGCCGCGTTCAGGGACCTGGAGCCCCAGGCGCCTGAGCACGTTCTCATAGTGCCTAAGAAGCACATCCGGTCTCTGGATCAGACAGCTCCGGAAGACGCGGAGCTGCTCGCTCACATAATGCTCAAGATAAAGGAAATAGCAGCGATTCTGGAGCTTGAGAACGGCTACAGGGTCGTGATCAACACCGGCGCCGACGGAGGTCAGAGCGTGCCGCATCTGCACGTTCACCTTCTCGGAAAGCGCGCTATGGCGTGGCCCCCGGGCTGATCGGTAAGCGCCGCAGGGCATGACAGTACTAAAGCTTCAGGATCTTTCAAAATACTACACTTCCAGGTCTTCCGTAGTAATGGGGCTCACAAACGTGAACCTCAGTTTTTCCACGGGTGAATTCGTCGCGGTGACAGGAGAGAGCGGCAGCGGGAAGTCCACCCTTGCCCACGTTCTGGGAGGCATACTCCCTTACGAGGCAGGGGAGCTTTTTGTGTACGGAAAGCCCACGTCGCACTACAACGCCTCCGACTGGGAGCGCTACCGCCGCGACCTTATAAGCTTCGTTTCGCAGGATTACGGCATTCTTCCGGGCAACACGGTGACCGAGAACGTGGAATCCGCGCTGCGCCTTTCCGGCATGGAGAAGGAGCAAGCAGCTGAGGAAGCTGAGAAGATACTGGCAGAAGTGGAGCTTTCCGAGTTCGCGGGACGCCGCGCCGCAAAGCTCTCCAGCGGCCAGAAGCAGCGTCTTTCGATCGCAAGGGCGCTGGCAAAACCGTCCAAGATACTTATTGCGGACGAGCCCACAGGCAACCTGGACCGGGAGAACAGCGAAAAGGTGATCGCGCTTCTTAAGAAAGCGTCCGCCGACCGGCTCGTAGTACTCATAACCCATGAATTCGACGAGGTGAAGGACCTTGCGACCCGCCGCATCATACTGCAGGACGGCAGCGTCGTCAGCGACGTAAAGCTGGCCGCGGTCCCGGAACCCGAGGAGAACAGTTCTTCTGCGGAACAGCCGTTCCGTACGCGGCCGGCGGAAAAGGAGAAGGGCGGAAAGCTCGCTCCGTACATCGGTTGGTTCACCGCTAAGTCCAGACCTGTTTTCTCGATAATAGTCTGTCTGTTCCTTGCTCTAACTGCGTTCATGGTGTTCGTGCTTCTTGGCAACCTGCTGATAGCCACGGACGATACGCCCGCGCGCATCTACGATCTTGCGGCCTTCCGCAACGGAGATCCCACACGGCTTGTCGTCATGAAACCGGACAGGGAGGCGTTTACGCAGGAAGACTTCGACAAGCTTCTGAACGTCAAGCACGTGGAGGACATAGAGCGTTTCGGCTACGCCTGCGACGTCAACTATCATTACCGGGAAGACATCGATTACACGAAGCATTCCGAGATGGTCTTCGAGCCGGATTACGATCCGCTCACCAATCCGGACGCCTATTCTCTTGTGGACGTTCCTGTCCTGAAAAGGATCAACGCGCCTTTCCTGAGATCGGTACCCGTAACTGAACATAATATCATTACGTCCGGCAGAGCGCCGGAGGGCTACTACGAGGTGCTTTCCGCGGATCCGGACTATAAGACAGGCGACAGTCTGGTCGTCTATATAAGCAGTTCCCGCTGGAGCAGTTCTTTCTACGTCCGCATGGTCTTCGACGTCGTCGGGGAGACATCTTACGGGAGCGGCCTGTATTTCTCCGACATGCTCGTAAGGACCTTCGACTGGAGCGAACTGGTGGGCATTGCCTACAGCGACGGAGCGTATTTCTTTGACGGTGTGGACTACCGGTACATAACTGCGCCGTTCGACCCGGACAGATATCAAGTGATAGAAGAAGACGCGCTTACGGACGGAGGGCTCGCGGACGATCACTTCCTTATCCCGCAGTTCGAGAGCGACCTTTTCGTCCCGCAGCCCGATAAACTGGCTTTCGGCGACGGGGAAAAAAAGACCGCCGTCTTCGCTTCCGGTCATTACAGGCAGTACTATCCGTATCTGGTGCTCCTGAACGAGGAGACCTATAAAAAGACCGAACGAATATGGGGCCCGGAGCAGGTCTGCCTGTTCGTCGCGGACTACGCGTATTCGCAGAGAGTCACAGACGCTGTCAAAAAGATGGGATACATCTGCGTGTCCCCGTTCAAGCTGGGCTCCGCTCAGGTCGACGGAAAGCTCGAGGCGGAGAGAATGACCACGCTCAAGGTCTGCGCCGCCGCCCTGATCTTTACCGCGGCCCTGCAGGTGGTGCTTCTGCGGCTGCTCTTCGCGTCCCTCAACGATCACTATAAACTGCTGGCTAACGTAGGCCTCACTTCTGAGACGGCCTTCGGTTCTGTTGCACTGCAGTTCCTTATTTACACACTTATCGGCGAGATAATAGCCGCGGCAGCCGTGTTCATACTGAACGCGGCCGGCTTCGCAAGGGTCGTCAACATCTTTAAGTACATGAGCGTATCCGGGGCTCTGCTCCTGTTCGGCGTGCACTTCATCATTTCCGCGGTATCCATGCTGCTCGCGGCCTGGGGCATTCGCAGGGCGGTCTTCTCCAAGGCGTCCCGCGACGAGGACATGGACTTTTCCGCGCTGGAAGAGGAGGCAGCCGAATGATAAGGATCAGAGACCTTAAAAAAGTATACGATTCGGGCAGCCGCTACGCTTCCGAGGTGCTCCACGGTATCTCGCTGGAGCTGCCGGACAAGGGATTCATATGCATAACCGGCGCTTCCGGAAGCGGCAAGACCAGTCTCCTTAACGCAGTGGGCGGTCTGGACGATTTCCAGGGCGGGTCGCTGGAGATACTCGGACAGGAGATACTCAGCGCTTCTTCGCCTAAGATGGAGGAAGCCCGCAACGCTTCGTTCGGCTACATATTCCAGAACTACTACCTGCTGGCGTCGCATTCCTGCGCGTACAACGTCTACCTGGGCCTTCATTCCATGGACATCTCCGAAGAGGAGAAGATGCGCCGCGTGCGCGACGCTCTGGACAGGGTAGGCATGCTGCGCTACAGAAAGCGCAGGGTGGGGGACCTCTCCGGCGGACAGCAGCAGCGCGTGGCGATAGCAAGGGCCATAGCCAAGAGACCCGCGGTCATATTCGCGGACGAGCCCACCGGCAACCTGGACGAAGCCAATACAATGAACATCTGCTCCATCCTTAAGGAGCTCTCCGCTGACCGGCTGGTGGTGATGGTCACTCATGAGACCCGCATAGCCGAGCATTTTGCGGACAGGATAATAAGCATAGAGGACGGCCGCATCAGCTCCGACAGTACGGACTGGGAGCAGAGCGGTCTGGCGCTGGACGATAAGAACACGATCTACACCGGAGATTACGCGGAGGAGAACGCGCAGACAGACGGAGCGCGGATAAGGGTGCTCGCCAAGGACGGCGTTCAGCCGGCGGAGCTGACCGTTCTGGTGGAGGACGACAGGATAATAATCAAGGCACCGGAAGGCAGGATGCTGCTCTGCGCGTCGCCGTCCGAGGCGCCGTATATAACAGAGGGTTCAAGGCCGTCTGCAGCTTCCGCTGTAAAGGACGTGCCGAAGGATACAGACGATCTTCCGGGCAGGGACTGGACGGAACTCAGCTGGGATGCCGCGGACGACAGGACGGCGGCTGATGCAGCGGACGTAAAGCCCGCGAAGAACAGCGGTCTGGGCGCGTCCATGATACTAAGGGAAGCAAAGGCGCTGGCTTCCGGAAAGAAGCTCCGCAGGATAGGTACCTGCGTGTTCCTTATCCTCCTTTCCGTAATGCTCT
>JAFZRK010000002.1 GCA_017619905.1 Bacillota bacterium | reverse complement strand
GCGTCCACGATGTTGATGATCGCCTTCGGCTTTTCCTTAAGCACGAAGTCCCTGGAGACCAGCTCCTCGCTGGAGAACGGAGACATGGAATATATGCCCGGTAGGTCCGTTATGAGCGTGTCGTCGTGGCCTATTATGCGGCCGTCCTTGCGGTCCACGGTGACGCCCGGGAAGTTGCCCACGTGCTGGTTGGAGCCGGTAAGCTTGTTGAAGAGCGTGGTCTTTCCGCTGTTCTGGTTGCCCACCAGAGCAAACGTCAGCGTGGTCCCCTCCGGCAGAGGATCGCCGCTGCCCTTGGGATGGAACTTGCCGCCTTCGCCGAGGCCCGGGTGGCTGGCTTTGGATATGCCGGCTTTTCTGCGGCTCTCCTGCGTCTTTTCCGCGGCCTGATCTTCTGTTTCGGACGACGCATCCGCGATCGCTTCTATCTCTATCTTTTCGCAGTCCGCGAGCCGCAGAGTAAGAGAGTAACCGTGTATCATGAGCTCCACGGGATCGCCCATGGGAGCGTATTTTACGACGCTGAGCTCCGCTCCTGGAATGACTCCCATGTCCAGGAAATGCTGCCTTAATGCTCCTGTTCCGCCTACACTTATTATCCTCGCACTGCTGCCGGGACGAGCTTCGTTGAGTTTCATACTTGCCTCTTTGTGACTGAGCGGAAATTGATTATCCGCTCAAAATGTTGTATTATATTTTATCACTATTTTATGAATGTTTCATTACGGAGCGAGCGAATGGCAAAAAAAGTTCCGCTCAATAGAATAATTGCGGTCTTCCTGATGGCCTTGCTGGCGATACTCCCCGCGTTCAGCTTTGCGTGCGCCCAAGACGCGGACGAAGACAAATGGGCTCCGACCGACATAAAGGAATGGGACCAGCAGATCAGGATGGACGCGTTCAACTTCGAGGACCGCAGCGAGACCTCCGAAGGCGATTTCTTCGGCGGCGAGTTCACCGTGGACATTTTCAAGGACGGCATCTACGAGACCTTCGCGAGAGCCCAGGAAGGCGCTTACGTGTCGCTCAGCTGCAAACAAGGAATAAGCAGCGTATACATAGAATTCGACTGGCTGCCGGAAGAAAACTGGACCATAGTTGACTGCTTCAGCAGCGCCGGACAGGAAGACACTCATAAGACCTGCGGCGGAAACGGCTACCTGCACGAGTATCAGGACCTGGAGTCGCTCTACGGATACAAGCCGGGAAGCATAGAGCTCAGATTTCCGGAAGGCACTCAGATAGCGAACATCTGGGCGTTCACCGGCGAAGCTCCGGACTGGGTGCAGAAATGGGAGCCGATGTACGAAAAGGCGGATCTGCTGCTTCTCTCCACGCATTCCGACGATGAGCAGCTGTTCTTCGCGGGCGTTCTCCCCTACTATGTAAACGAAAAGAAGCTGGACGTTCAGGTCGTTTACTTCATCCAGCATTTCCATAAGAAGATGCGCGTGTTCGAGCACGAAAGACAGCACGAGCAGCTCAACGGTCTGTGGGCTGTGGGCGTGACGCACTATCCTTACATGTCCGAGTTCCCGGACGCCTACGCGGAGGGCAAGACCAAAGCAGAGGCGGTGCAGAACATCCTGAGCACGTTCAACTATTACGGTTACCACATGGACGATTTCAGGCGCTTCGCGGTGGAGGTGTTCAGAAAGTTCAAGCCGCTTGTGGTGGTGACGCACGACTTCGACGGCGAATACGGCCACCCTGCCCACGTCATCTGCGCGGATGTCGCAACGGACGCCGTGGTGTACGCCGCGGACCCGGAAAAATACCCGGAGAGCGCGGCCGAATACGGCGTGTGGCAGCCGCAGAAGGTCTACATACACTCATACAGAAAGAACCAGGTGACCATGGACTGGGACACTCCGCTGGAGAGCTTGGGCGGCAAGACGCCCTTTGAGATGACTCAGAATGGCTTCAGGTATCACATCTCGCAGCACGACTCCTGGTTCGTAAGGTGGATCTACGGAACGGACGCCAAACCAATAACCAAAGCTTCGGAGATAGTAGACTACTCGCCCTGCTATTACGGGCTCTACTATACTTCTGTCGGGGAAGACACTCTCAACTCTCAGGGCAAGCCCGGCGACTTCATGGAGAACATAAGCCAGACCTACTCCGGACAGCGCAGAGAAGCCGAGGAGGAAGAGCGCAGGCGCCAGGAAGAGGAAGCCAGAAAACGCGCCGAGGAAGAAGAACGGCAGCGTCAGGAAGAGGAAGCACGCGCCCGAAAGGAAAAGGAAGAAGCCGAAGCAGCCGAAAAGAAACGCAAACAGCAGGAATTCATAACCGGCGGTGTCATGGCTGTGGTGATCGTTGCTGCGGTGTTCGGGGGATACAAGTTTGCGGCGAGCCGCAAGAAAAAGGCCGCGGACCGCAGGCACGGCCAGGTGTCGGAGAAGGACCTCCGCAGAAAGAACAAGCGCTGACACGGTTCGCGAAGCCCACGATAAACAACTATACGCATCAAAAAACTGCAGGGCATCCTGCAGTTTTATATTCACATGTCAACACGACCGGACGCTCTATACCTCCGGCGCCTTAGTCCGGTATTGCTTTAACTCTTTAGCCAGCATTTTACGAACGAGTTCCAGCGTGTGCTTCCACTCGTCTATCGTAACGTATTCCTGCGGCGTGTGCTCGTTGTAGTAGCCGACGCTCAGGTTTACGGCGCAGGTGTCCCTGCACAGCGGGATTATGTCCGTGCGGCCCTTGCCTTCCGCAAGCGCGTAGCCCGTCTCCGCCTCCACATATTTTCTGAACTCGTCAGTTACCGGCAGGTCGTAGACCCTGTAGTCCGAACTGTTCCTGCGGTCCAGCTGCAGCATGAAACTGTGGGCGTTGATCTCGTCCATGAGCTCCGGATCGCTGTCCTTCAGGAAGTTGGCGCCTACCTGCCCGTGCTCCTCGCCGTCCAGTATAAGCAGCGAGTGACCGCTCTTCCTGAGGAGCCACAGCATGGCGCAGCCGCATCTGTCGTCCGCGCCCATGGAGCAAAGATCGCTGTTTCCGTAATAGCGGCCCTCGCCGCGGATCACTTCATGCTCCATCGGAGCGTAGCCGTAAGCAGTATCGAAGAACGTGTCCGCATGCGCCAGCAGCAGGCAGCGGTCCTTGCGGGTCCCGGGTACGTAGAGGTATCTCTGCTTTCCATCGCCCTTCTTTTCCACTGCTCCGTCAAGTTTTCCGAAGATCTCGAATATCCTGTCCGGAGAAGAGACTGGCATGTCCAGAAAACGCTCCAGCACGCGCTCGTCCTCCGGTATCATCTCCACGGGGATGAAGGTCTCGCCGCGCAGTTCAAAGAGCTTCTTCATCATCTGCTCGAACTCCGAGTACAGCGCCTCCGGCTTTACCGCGGACGTAAGCGCCACGTTGCGTCTGGCGTTCTCTATGAACTTTCTGAAATACTTTCTGTAATGGTTGACCAGCGTTCCGCCGCTCATGTTGTTGACGACGCCAAGGTCGTAGGCGTCCATGTTGCAGCCCACGGTAAAACGCTCCAGATCCCGCAGGTAGTCGCGGATCACAAGGTACTGCTCGTCCTCCGGCTTTGTCGCCAGCTGAGCCATGTCCGACTGATAATAGTGGCGCAGGTTCGAGAAGTCCGTGAGCGTTGCCCGCACGTTCTGCACTCGCGTCTGCTCCTGCGTTGCTTTTTTGTTCTCGAGTTCTGTGATGACGAAGACCAGCACGGCTACCGCCAAGCTGACCAGACCGATAATTGTATCAATGCTCATGTTTCCTCCGTGCGCGAAAGACTGCCGCGCCTGACTTAAGCTATTATACCAAAACACGCAGGACTTTTCCACAGCAGCAACTTTCCGGGACCGCCCTTAAAGTACTCCCTGATATCCCATGAGAACCAAAGTGCTCTTTGTGGCTGGATAACAATTTTTTGAACAAAAAACTATTGCTCAAAAACAAAAGCACTTGACATTTGACGCCGGCTGGAGTATATTTCTTTTAATATGCCCGCAGAGCCCCCTCTCCTTCCGGATAGACTGGCGCAGCTGGCGGAAAACTCAGTAATTTCAACGGAGAACACGCTATGAACAACATCAGGATCAGCGACGTAACGCTTAAGCAGAAGAACTCGGAGATACTCACTTTCAAGGAAAAACTGGAACTTGCCAAGCTTTTGGACCGACTTCAGGCCGACGTTATCGAGCTTCCTCCTATCAAGAACGAAAAAGCGGACAGTTTATATATCAAAACGCTGGCGGACTTAGTTGCCGGCAGCACCATTTCCGTGCAGTGCGCGCCGGACAAGGACAGCATAGATCTTGCCTGGGACGCCCTTAAGAACGCTAAGAGCCCGCGCGTCCAGATAGCCGCGCCCGTAAGCCTGGTGCAGATGGAATACATCTACCACATAAGCCCGGAACAGCTTAAGGAGACCGTGGCGGACGCCATCTTCTACGCGAAGTCGCTTACTCAGGACGTGGAGTTCTTTGCCGAAGACGCCGCACGCGCGGACAGGGGCTTCCTCTACGAGATGATAGAGGCCGCCGCCGAGGCAGGCGCCGCAGCCATCACCCTCTGCGACAGCGAAGGCACCTTCCTGCCGGATGAGTTCGCGGATTTCACGAGAGACATCATGGAGAACGCCAACAGCTCCGCCGCTCACGGAGTCATCCTCGGAGTGTACAGCAGCAACGCGCTGGCGGTAGCAGACGCATGCACCGTATCCGCGCTCAGAACCGGCGCCACGGAAGCCAAGACCTGCGTTTTCGGAAGCGAGACTGCTTCCCTCAGGAACATCGCAAACATAATCAGCCGCCGCGGCAGCGGGCTGGGTCTGTCCTGCAGCATAAGGACCGTGGAGATGGACCGCGTATGCGATCAGATAGAGCACATGTTCACGGCTACCAGGAGCAAGACATCCCCCTTCGAGACCGGCGTGCAGGACAATTCCGAAGGCCGCTTCTACACCGAGAGCGACGACATAAGCGCCATCGTAAAGGAAGTCGAGGTGTTGGGCTACGACCTGTCCGAAGACGACAAGGTGAAGGTCTACGAACGCTTCAAGACCATAGCCGCCAAGAAGGAAAAGGTCTCCGCAAGGGAGCTGGACGCCATAGTCGCCTCTTCCGCCATGCAGGTGCCCCCCACTTACAAGAT
>JAFZRK010000016.1 GCA_017619905.1 Bacillota bacterium | reverse complement strand
CCGTCTTCCCCTGCAATGCTGGAATGAACGTGCAGGTACACTTCGCCGTCCTTTTCCGTAACGTTGCCGGTAAGCGAAGTTATCTCAAAAGTACCGCCTTCGAAGGTATTCTTGAAATACTGCTTCTTATCAACGTCATAGCAGCCGACTGTAACTTTGCCTGCAGCCCCAAGGCCTTCTATGCTGGCAAGATGGATGCTCTCAGCTTTGCACAGTACTGTCAGCTGCTCCATTACCTCCTCGCCGCGCTGGATGCGGACGACGTAAGTATCTCCGAACTTTCTGTATTCCATTTATTACTCCTTCCGCCTTCTGATGCTATAATAGATGCATGAAGGCTTATCATTATCTTATAATTGCATTCGTTGTCTGGAACCTGGCCGTCTTCCTTGTGTACGGAGCCGACAAACGCAAGGCCAGAAAGGACAAGTGGCGCATCTCCGAAAAGACGCTCATACTTCTTGCGCTGCTTTTCGGCGGTACAGGCGCTTTTATAGGAATGCGCGTTTTCCGCCACAAGACTCAGCACAAAAAGTTCACCATTGCTGTGCCTCTGCTTATGATACTGAATTATATATGCATAGGCGCGGCGGTCTGGCTTTATCTCAGGTCCTGATCAAAGTCCCATAAACTAAAACGTAAACAGCTTTCTTAGGTCCTCGGCTATCTTTCGAGGCACTTCCAGGACCTTTTCTTTTGCTGCGTCGCGTTCCTGCTGTCCGTAACTGACGATATGCTCAGTCATGTCGTTACCGGTGTCAGCACCGACGGTCGTTCTGTAAAGCCCGAAATACGCGGCGTTTATCTCGTCGGATCTAGGGTCGTTGGGATCGTCCGTAACGTAGAACCAGCCCGACTGCTGGGAAACGTGCTTTTTGTACGCGTCTTTTGCTGCCTGGAGAGCCGTCTTTCCGCCCAGTGTTTCTATCGGCTGCCTAAGATCCAGAACTATCTTGTTTTCCGAATACAGATGCAGGTAGGTCTTCTTGACGTCCCATGTGCCGTATGTTTCTGCAGACTCGGGGCAGAACGAAGGATCCATGGTCTTTTCAACTGCATCGGCTACTGCAGCCGCCAGACGTTTATGCCTTATGTGGCCGTATTCGCCGCCGAGGTCCTGAGTAATGACTATCTGCGGCTTGAAGCGCCTTATCATCTCCGTAACGTATTCCGTGATGGCAAAGAAGCCCTTCCATTCGCCGCTGTATAGGCGGTATCCTTCGTGCGCCGCATCGAAACGGCCCGTCTGAGGATACTGCTTTACTCCCAGCGCCCAAAGGCCGTGCATCCTTTCATGCTCGCGGACGGTGGTCTTGTTGAAATAGCCCATCAGGTGGACAACTTCAATGGTATAGTCCTGCTTTGCGGCAAGCGTCGCTATTGCGCCGCCCAGGAACAGGACGTCGTCGTCCGGATGCGTTGCAAACACAAGAATATCTGCCTTTTCCGGCTGCGGTTCCCAGATCTCGATATCTTCCGGCAGCGGCTTTCCGTCCGCCGGGAACGCGCTTATGCTGTAGATTCTGCCGCCTCCGGGCATGCAGATCTCCGCTTCAGTTACGTCCTGCGGGAGCTCCACGTATTCGTGCTGGAAACCGTTCAGCCCGCAATCTATCTCAGCGCCACCCGCCTTGAGCGTCCAGTTTCCGGGTATGCCCACCCATTCGATGTATATGCGCGAAAAACCGGTGTCGGACGACACTTTGATGCTACCGCCTGCGGCGCAGTTTCTGGAAGACAGTTTAAGATCGACCGGAGAAGAAGTTTCCGCGGCAAAAGCATTCGGAGTCAATAAAGACAGTATCATGGCAATTATCAAAAAGAATATGGCTGTTCTCTTCAAATACGGTTTCCTCGATGATGCGGAAAGAAATTTGGTTTACTGGTTAATTATATACTTTTTGATGTGCTATTGATACTGTCTTTTCCTGAGATGCAAATGCGACGCATGTGTCCGGTCTGTCATTCAGAAGTTACAGTTACTGTAACGGCAAACAGATCGTACCAGTAATCAGAATCAGGTATGGAACTGCTGTCAAAATAGTATCTGCTGTCAAACGATCTTATTAACTCCCTGTTCTCAGAGCAGTAAAAATACCCAAGGACCATCTCTTTTTCGGTCACCCCGGTAAACGGCTCAGTAATGAAATACGAACAAAAGGCAACGACTTTGCCCGATATTCCGTTGGTCGTTTCATTGATAGGAACGCCATTGACACGAAGCATGATGCCATCGTTCATATATCCATAAGAGCCACCGTCAAATGTCAGATCATAATAATCTGTTTCTGTGTATGCGGCGGTATATGCCTTGATATGGTTCTCTTGTTCGAGTTTAACAACATGCGTCTCGCCCCAAAGATTCGGCACGGAGTTTCTGGTAAGACGGTAGACCTTAATGATGACCGAAGCATCTTCGTAACCTTCAGGAGCCGTAAATCTATAGTCGATATCCATCGTTTCGACATCCACCTCGGCTGTAAAGTCGATATCTTTACTGACAGGACGTTCAGGAACTGTTCCGGGAGGAGTGTTGCCGCATCCGGTCAGGACCATAAGGAACGCTAGCAGAATCAATGCAATTTTCAAGTACTTCATGTTTTTCACCTCCGTCATCATTTTCGGCTGACGGCAGCTATATTTACAAGTGAACGCAGCGCACGCTGCCATGTCAAGGCAGGGAGGAATGCTCACCTAATGCATATTTAACAGTTCATAGCCCTTCTTAGCTGTTAATTCTTCAAGTTCGGCAAACGAAAGACTATCAGGGATCTTATCTAAATTACACGCGCAGATCAGTACGTATCCATAACCCTCTCCTTCCGCATTCGTCCGGTAATCGAGAATGTAAAACCCCTCCTGTTTATAATTCTCAAACAGAATGTCCAGACGACTTGCCTTAAGGGAAACGGCCAGAACGGAAATGTCCGAGTCCGGAATGCGTACGGTCTTCGTTTCAATGTCCTTAAACTTTATGTATTGACTGTCATAGCGCATCAGATAGATGTAGCCGGTTCCGGTATAATGATCGGGCGCGTAGACCTTTTCGGACCAGACAGCCATCTTTTCAGAATCATAATTTGTATAGACATTGCAGCACATTACAAGAAGGCCGATAACTATTGCTGCTATCAAGGCAAGAATGATGATCCCGTTCTTCCGGCTGATGCGTGAAGTCTTAACAGGCTCAGATGCATCTGAATGCTTTTCGCCGCTCAACAATTCGTCGATACTGATACTAAGCGCGTCCGAAAGATCTTCCATAACAGAAACGTCCGGAAGATGATGACCGTTCTCCCATTTAGATACCGCTTCTCTGGAGACGCAAAGACGCTCCGCCAGCTGACTTTGTGAAAGTCCGGCCGAGATTCTGGCATTCCTGATGTATTGACCTGTCTTTTTGGTATCGATCATAGATGTCTCTTTTCATTTCAATTATGACATAAAAACAGACAGTCCGTTAGTGAGAGTTGCTCACAAAACAAAAAACGGCATGAGCGGATCTGCTCTGCCGTAAATAATACGAGAAAGATTGGGGGCATTATGAATTGGTTTCGTGGAAAGCCCTGGCGTCCAGGCAGTCCTGCTCGATCTGACGCGAAAGAGCTTCCAGAGAGTCGAAACGCATCTCGGGACGAGTCATTTTAACGAATTCGACCTTGATGTCCGATCCGTACAGGTCTCCGGAAAAATCAAATATGTGCGTTTCCGCGTTTTTAGCGAAAAGCCCTACGCTCGGCTTGTTTCCTACGTTCGTTACCGAATTGAAACGCTGATTATTAACAAAAATATATGTTATGTATACTCCGTTCGCAGGCAGCGCCATATCATGGTTTAGCGCAAGATTTACGGTCGGGAAACCCATTTTTCTGCCGAAATGCTCGCCAGGTATGACCTTTCCGCTTATGCAGTAACGTCTGCCGCTGAGTGTTTCGAAGCTCTCTACGTCTCCGGCAGCGAGCGCCTCCCTGATTCGGGTGCTGGAGACCGGCTTTCCGTCTATATCGAACTCGTCCATCACGTTTACGGCAAAACCGTACTTGTTTCCGAGTCCCGTAAGCTGCTCCGGACCGCCTGCGCCCTTGTAACCGAAGCTGTAATTGAAGCCGCAGAAAGCCATTTTAGCGGACAGGGAATCGACAAGAACAGACTTAACGAACTCCTCCGGGCTGCTCTTCCGGATCTCTTCGTTAAAAGGCACCGCGACCATGATGTCAGCGCCCAGCGCTTCGACCGCTTCGGCCTTTTCTTTCAGCGTCATGATGCTCTTAACGACACATTTGCCGGCGATCTCGTTCAGCGGATGGTTAAGGAACGTAAAGACGACGGAGCTTATCCCCTGCTCTTTTGCGCTCGCGACGCATTCGCTGATCAGCGCCTGATGCCCTTTGTGCACTCCGTCGAAATTCCCCAGCGCCACTGCTGCGGACTCGATGCCTTCTTTTGCTTCTAAAAGAGTTGTATATATGATCATGAAAACACCTTTACGGGTCTTAGTCCATCTTCTGTAAGCTTTGCGATTCCAAGCAGTTTTCCGCCGCAGTAGACCGCGGTCGGCTCGTTCTGCGCATGTCCGTCGGAAGTAATAAAGATCGTCATACCGTTCAGAAACAGCGCGGCCGCATCTTCCTCTATGTCCATTCGCTGCATCTGACCCAGCGCATCCTCCACCGGTCTGGCCAGCGCAAGCACCTGTTCGGACGTCATCGTTCTGGCCTCTTCCAGATCCAGCGCATCCTCAAGCTTAAATCCGCAGGCCTCCGTCCTTACCAAGGACGACATGCATGCACCGCAGCCAAGCTTTAAGCCGAGGTCGTGACAGATGGTACGAACGTATGTCCCTCTGGAACAGCAGACTCTTATGTGCCCTTCCTTAGTTTCCGGGTCGTATTCAAGCAGCTCTATGCTGTAGACAGTAACCTTTCTCGGTTCCAGTACGGGCTTTCCGCCGCTCCTGGCTATGTCGTAAGCCCTGCGTCCGTTGACGAATACCGCGCTGTACGCAGGCGGGACCTGTTCGATGGTGCCTCGGAAAGAGTCCAGCGCCGCAGCCACCTCATCAAAAGAAGAAGGAACCTCTCCGGACAGTACCACATCATCATCCGGCTCGCCCCAGACATCCTGCGTGACAGTCGCAAGACCGAATCGTATTCCCGCTTCGTAGGTCTTGGACGCCGTGTCCATGTACTCGATCAGCCGGGTGGCTTTACCGTAACAAACAGGAAGAACACCGGTCACGTTCGGATCGAGCGTTCCGGTGTGTCCCATCTTTCTGATGCCGGTGATGCCCCTCAGAACGGCAATTACGTCGTGCGAGGTATATCCGGCCGGTTTGTTTATGACGAGTATTCCGTAGTCCATGCAGTTAGCCGAAGAACGGCTGTCCGGTACACGTTTATCGGAGCGCAAGCTCCTTCTCTATCTCTGCTTTGGTAGCGTCCAGAGCTTCATTAAGGGGCAGTTTAAGCGTTGCTCCCGCGGCTTTTACATGTCCGCCGCCGCCGAGAGCTCTTGCAACGAGGTTAACGTCGGCGTTGCTCTTGGACCTGAGCGAGACCTTGAATGTGCCGTCTTCGTGCTCTTTCAGGAAAGCGCAGACCTCAACTCCGGCGATCTTGCGAAGGACGTCTATGCAGCTGTTGGTCATATCGTAAGTTGCTCCAAGCTCTATAAGCTTCTCCTGAGTAACGTAGGATATGACTGCCCTGCCGCCTGCGAATACCTCCATCCAGTTGACGATCGCTGCCTCAAGCTTTATCTGCGAAAGCTCCAGAGTATCATAGATGAGTGTCGCAAGCTTCTCATGCTCTATCCCGTACTCATAAAGCTCCGCGGTAACAAGATGGCACTCCTTTGTAGTGTTGGAGTATTTGAAGCAACCGGTATCAGTAAGTATAGCGACGTAAAGGTCCTCTGCAATCTCCTTATCGATTGGGACTCCAAGCTCTTTTATTAATTCGTAGACCAGCAGGCCGGTCGCGGATGCCTCCGGCTGTATTACCGAATGATCCGCAAAACTGTCCACCTGAACGTGATGATCGACGCATATTTTAGTGGCGCAGGACTCGAAAACGTCCAGACGTTTCTCTATCCTTCCGGCATCGCCGCAGTCAACTACCAGCGCAAGTTCCGGATCGAAAGGCATGCTGCGCACGAAGAACGGCTCAGCTTCCGCGTCGCTGTGGTCATGCATGAACTTAAGATAGCCCGGTATGTCGTCCTCTAAAAGGATGACGCAGCGCTTGCCCATTCGCCTCAGAGCGTGGCAGAGCGCCAGCGCGGATCCGGCAGCGTCTCCGTCCATGTTTGTGTGGGTCATAATGACCACTCTGCCTGCTTCCTTTATGCAGTTTGCGATCTCAGTCCACTTGCCCATCTTACGCGTTATGTTCTTTTGTCTGGCTGTGCTCTTCGCTTGCCTTTATCTCGTCCAGTATCTTATCCATCTTAGCGCCGTATTCGTAGGATTCGTCGAATTTGAATATCAGCGCGGGAACATGCCTGACTTTTACCGCCCTGTCGACAGCCGAGCGTATGTAGCCCTGGCTGTTTTCGAAGGCGCTCAGCACTTCCTTCTTATCCTCTTCCGAAAGCGACTGCCCGGAGTACGAAAGACAGGTTATGTAGATCGTGGCGTAGCTTCCGTCCCTTGTGACGTCCACGCCGCTGAGGGCTATCATGCCCTTGCTGAAACGCGGATCCTTAAGATCTCCGCGCACCAGCATCTCGCTTACTGTCTTGCGTATCTCCTCACCGAGCCGTTCCGGCCTGTGACTTCTTCCCATTAGTCTCTCTTGACCTCTTCCATCCTGTAGGCCTCTATGATGTCGCCTTCCTTGATGTCGTTATACTTTTCGATTCCGATACCGCACTCGTAGCCCTGGGCGACTTCCTTTACGTCGTCCTTGAAGCGCTTCAGAGAACCTATCTCGCCTTCGTGGATGACTATGCCGTCGCGAACGAGACGAAGCTTGGCGCCTCTTACGACCTTGCCTTCCAGTACGTATCCGCCTGCGACTACTCCGACGTTGGGCACCTTGAAGGTGTTCCTGACTTCGATCTTGCCCAGGACGACTTCCTTGAATATCGGATTGAGCATGCCCTTCATGGCTGCTTCGATATCGTCTATGACCTCGTATATTACGCGGTAGGTGCGTATCTCGACGTCTTCCTGCTCGGCCTGCGCGGATACCGCTGAACTGGGCCTTACGTTGAAGCCGATTATTACGGCGTTTGACGTGCTGGCGAGCATTACGTCGCCTTCGGTTATGGTACCTACGCCTGAGTGAATGATCTTTACGCGTACGTTCTCGTTCTGCAGCTTTTCGAGCGACTGCTCCAGAGCGCCGACGGAACCCTGAACGTCTGCCTTGATTATAAGGTTGAGATCCTTGGTCTCGCCTTCCTTCAGTTGTCCGAAGAGTTTCTCCAAACTCATCGCGGAGCTCTTGGCCAGAACTTCCGCCCTCAGCTTTTCGCTCCTTCTGTAAGCGATCTCCCTGGCGGTCTTGTCGTCCTTTACCATGTAGAACTCGTCGCCTGCCTCCGGAACTTCCGTAAGGCCGGTGATTTCTACTGCAGTAGCCGGCCCGGCCTCTCTTATGGCTTCGCCCTTGTCGTTGGACATTACGCGGACCCTGCCGCATGCAGTACCGGCGACCAGAGCAGCGCCTGCCTGAAGTGTTCCGTTCATAACGAGCAGCGACGCAACGGGGCCTCTGGCCTTGTCGAGACGTGCTTCTATGACGGTACCCATGGCCGGTCTGTCCGGGTTGGCCTTAAGCTCAAGAACTTCCGCCTGAAGCAGGATCATTTCCAGCAACTGCTGTATGCCTTCCCCGGTCTTGGCCGAGCAAGGCACGCAGATGACGGTGCCGCCCCAGTCTTCCACGAGCAAGCCCTGATCGGCAAGGTCTCTCATGACGCGGTCCGGGTTGGCTGCGGGCTTGTCCATCTTGTTCATCGCAACGATGATAGGAACGCCTGCCGCCTTTGCGTGGCTAATGGACTCAATGGTCTGAGGCATTACAGAGTCGTCCGCGGCGACTACCAGAACTGCAATGTCAGTAATGTGAGCACCTCTTGCGCGCATTGCCGTGAACGCTTCGTGACCCGGAGTATCCAGGAACACTATGCGCTGGCCGTTGCATATTACTTCGGACGCGCCTATGTGCTGGGTGATTCCGCCTGCCTCGCCGGCGGTAACGTTAGTCTTTCTGATGGCATCCAGTATGGAGGTCTTGCCGTGGTCGACATGTCCCATAACTGTTACGACCGGCGGTCTGGGCTTGAGCTCGGACGCGGTGTCTTCATGACGGTCTATGCCTTCCTCTTCCTCGGTCTCTTCCACCTTCTTGACAGCAACGTTGATGCCAAGCTCCATGCCGAGCAGCACTGCGGTCTCCTCGTCCAGGTTCTGGTTGACGTTTGCCATGATGCCCATCTTCATGAGGGCCATGATGGCCTGGGAAGGTGTGCATTCGACCTGCTCGCAGAAACCTGCCAGCGTGATGGGAACGTTTATGACGACGCCGCCGGTGGCGATCGCCTCTTCGACTTCGGCGGAGAGCACTTCGACCTCTTCGACCTTGGTCTCCTTGTACTTACTGTGCTTCTTCTTTATGTTTCTGGAGAGATCTGCGGGCGCCTCTTCGCGGCCGAACTTGCCCCTGCCGCGGTCGTCCTTCTCTCTGTCCTTATCCTTGCTCTTGCGGCCTCTCTTGTCCTGTCCGCCGGAAGGCGCGGTATAAGCAACGACCTTCTCGCCTCTGGCATCGGTCTTTGCGGTCTGCTTTCTGCGAGGAGAAGCGCTCTCGTCTCCGTCCTTCTTCTTGCCGACGAATTCCTTGGGAGTGCGCTTTTCGCCTTCCTGCTTCTTTCCGTCTTTTCTGCGTTCGTCGGTCCTCTGGCCGTCCTTGCCTCTGGCCGTCTTCTGCCTTGCGGGCTGCGGCGTCTTGGGCTGATCTGCGGCGCGGCTGATTATCTTTACACCGATGTTGGGAACATAGTCCACCGGCTTCTTTTCCGG
>JAFZRK010000015.1 GCA_017619905.1 Bacillota bacterium | reverse complement strand
TGCAGAGGCATAGCGGCGGACGGCGAAGGCGCCACCAAACTGCTGGAATGCGTGGTGAAAGGCGCGGAAACGCTGCAGACCGCAAGGAAAGTCGCCAAGAGCGTCATCTGCTCCAGCTTAGTTAAGACCGCGATGTTCGGCGAAGACGCCAACTGGGGCCGCGTGCTCTGCGCCATCGGCTACAGCGGCGAGGACGTGGACGTAAGCAAGATAGATCTAAGCTTTAAGTCCGGGGCCGGCACCATAGAGCTCTGCAAGAACGGATCTGGCGTGCCCTTCTCCGAGAAAAAGGCCGCTCAGATCCTCCACGAAAAAGAGATAGACATACTCGTAGACCTTAACAGCGGCTGCTTCGAAGCGACCGCCTGGGGCTGCGACCTCACATACGACTACGTAAAGATTAACGGAGATTACAGGACCTGATGAACACAGATTTTTCCAACGCCGAAAGGGCGCAGATACTGGTAGAGGCGCTGCCCTACAGAGAGAAATATGTCGGAGAGATAGTCGTCGTAAAGTACGGCGGCAACGCCATGATCAACGACCAGCTCCGCCAGCATGTGATGGAGGACATAGTCCTTCTGCAGCTGATAGGCGTAAAGGTGGTGCTGGTGCACGGCGGCGGCCCGGAGATAAGCGACCTGATGGACAAACTCGGCAAGAAGCCCGAGTTCGTGGACGGCCTGCGCGTCACAGACAAGGAGACCGTGGACATAGTCCAGATGGTGCTGGCCGGCAAGGTAAACAAGACCCTGGTCAACCTCCTGGAGGTAAAGGGCGGCCGCGCGGTAGGCCTCTCCGGACTGGACGGACGCCTCATCGAGTGCGAGATGAAGGACGAACGGCTCGGCTACGTGGGAAGCGTCACCAAGATCAACATCGCGCCGGTGACCGACCTTCTGGAGAAGGGCTACATCCCCGTAGTCTCCACCATCGGCTGCGACAAGGACGGCAACACCTACAACATCAACGGCGACACCGCGGCGGCGTACATAGCCGGAGCGCTGGAGGCCAAGCGTCTGCTGATGCTTACAGACATCGCAGGCGTGCTGATGGACAAAGACGATCCGGATTCCCTGATCCGCGAGCTATCCGTGGTGCAGGCCAAGGACCTCTTCGACAAGGGCGTCATCTCCGGCGGAATGATACCCAAGGTGGACTGCTGCATAACCGCTCTTAAGCGCGGCGTTCGCAAAGCGATAATAATGGACGGGCGCGTGCCCCACTCCATATTAATGGAACTTTTGACGGACGAAGGCGCCGGAACGATGTTCGTCTGACGGTATTATTCGCAGAGCGTTGCGTTTGAACGTTGGCTGCGTGGCAGCACACTTGCTTAAGCGGCGTAAGTAAGCACGGTGTTTTCGAACGTATATTGCAGGGGCGGCGGGACGGTCCGCCGCAGCGAGCGCCGTTAAGCCCGCTGTCGACTGTAGACAAGGGCGCGTTCGCGAGCGTACCCAGATAGTGAAGAAAAGATCGCATGCTTACAAGCCGATGAAAGCGTGTGCAGACATGCAGCTACGGTCAAGAGTCAACGCTCAGCAATATAACAGCAGTAATGAAAAGGACGGCAGAATGACTACCAAAGAACTGGATGCAAAATACATAGCCCACACTTACGGGCGCTTCCCGCTGGAGATAGTCTCCGGCAAGGGATCACTGGTGTACGACGAGACCGGCAAGGAATACATAGACCTGGGCACCGGCATAGCCGTCAACACCTTCGGCGTGTCGGACGACGAATGGGTCGCCGCAGTAACGGCCCAGCTGGGCAAGCTGCAGCACATGTCCAACCTTTACTACACGGAGCCCTGCGCCAAGCTTGCGCAGCTCCTCTGCGAAAAGAGCGGCATGAAGAAGATCTTCTTCGGAAACTCCGGCGCGGAGGCCAACGAGGGCATAATCAAGGCGGCCAGAAAGTACGCCGCGGAGAAGAAAGGCCCGGAATACTACACGATAATAACGCTCAAGAACAGCTTCCACGGCAGGACGCTTACCACCCTTGCCGCTACCGGACAGGACAAGTTCCACCAGCTCTTCAACCCCCTTACCCCGGGCTTTGAGAGCGCGGAGGCGAACGATCTGGAGGGCATCAAGAAGCTGGCGCTGGAAAAGAAGGCGGCCGGCATCCTGATCGAATGCGTTCAGGGCGAAGGCGGAGTGATAGCGCTGGACGCGGACTTCGTAAAAGGCATAGAGACCTTCTGCCATGAGCAGGACATCGCCTTCATGGTGGACGAAGTGCAGACTGGTAACGGACGCAGCGGACAGTTCTACGCGTACCAGACCTTCGGCGTGCTGCCCGACGCCATATCCACAGCCAAGGGACTGGGCGGAGGCCTTCCCATAGGCGCGGTGATGCTGGGCGAAAAGCTCCAGGACGTGCTCGGGCCCGGAGACCACGGCTCCACGTTCGGCGGAAATCCGGCGGTCTGCGCGGGAGCGGTCAACATCCTCGAGCGAATGGACGAGGATCTGCTGGCTTCCGTAAGGAAGAAGAGCGAATACATATTCAGTGAATTGCAAGGCGCCGAGGGCGTGGAGAGTGTCTCCGGCCTGGGGCTCATGATAGGCATAAAGACCGTAAAGCCCGCCGCCGAAGTGGTAAAAGCTTGCATGGAGAAAGGCGTTCTGTGCATAACCGCCAAAGATAAAGTAAGGCTGCTGCCGGCGCTCAACATTCCCGAAGAGCTGCTTGCCAAAGCCATAGGAATCATAAAGGAAGTCTGCGCTTAAAGCGCATCGCCCGGAGGATGAAATGGACCTTAAAGGAAAAAGCTTCTTAAAACTGCTGGACTTCAGCCCGGAAGAGATACTGGCCCTGATGGACTACGCGGATACGCTCAAAGCCCAGAAGAAGGCCGGCATTCCGCACAGGATGCACGAAGGCAAGAACATAGCCCTGATCTTCGAAAAGACCAGCACCCGCACCCGCTGCAGCTTCGAGAT
>JAFZRK010000014.1 GCA_017619905.1 Bacillota bacterium | reverse complement strand
TAGAGCACATAGTCCTGCAGATGGAGACCGAGCGCGGTCTGGACCGCAGCGCGGCCATGGCGGACATGAGGTTCACGTACATAAAGAAGGTCTGCGAGGCGACCGTAAAGAAGCCGCACGTCAGCAAGGAGCGCGTCCGCAGCGAAAGGCTGGACCGCATCCTTACGGGCAGGTACACTGCGATTCCTGCGTTCATAGTGATCATGGGCATAGTGTTCTGGCTGACGTTCAACGTTGTGGGACCGTGGCTGCAGGATCTTCTGGCGTCCGGCATAGACTCGCTTACTGCGGCTGCGGACGCGGCGCTTTCGGCTGCCGGAGTCAACGCCGTCATCCACGGGCTGCTTATAGAAGGCATATTCGCGGGCGTCGGCAGCGTGTTGAGTTTCATTCCGATAATAGTGATTCTGTTTTTCTTCCTGTCCATACTGGAAGACAGTGGTTACATTGCCCGCGTGGCGTTCGTAATGGACAAGCTGCTTAGGCGCATAGGTCTTTCCGGACGCAGCATAGTGCCCATGCTCATCGGCTTCGGCTGCACTGTGCCGGCGGTAATGGCCACCAGGACGCTACCCAGCGAACGGGACCGCCGCATGACCATACTGCTTACGCCTTTCATGAGCTGCACCGCAAAACTGCCGGTGTATGCGTTCTTCGTAAACGCTTTCTTCCCGGCCAGGGGCGGACTTATAATGATAGGCCTTTACCTGCTGGGAATAGTCATAGCGGTGTTTGCCGCGTGCCTGTACAAAGGTACGCTGTTCAAGGGTGAACCCGCGCCTTTCGTAATGGAACTTCCGAACTACCGCATGCCAAGCGCAGGCAACGTTCTGCGGCTTCTGTGGGAGAAGGCCAAGGACTTCCTCCGCAGAGCGTTCTCCGTAATACTGATCGCGACGATCGTCGTGTGGTTCCTTAAGAGCTTCGACTGGCACTTCGCTCTGGTGAGCGACTCTCAGAACAGCATCCTGGCTTCCGTGGCAGGAGAAATAGCTCCCATACTTAAGCCCCTGGGACTGGGCGACTGGCGGATAGCAACATCCCTGATCTGCGGCTTCATAGCCAAGGAGAGCGTCGTCTCCACGATGGAGATACTGTTCGGGACCGGCATAAAGGCCATCCTTACGACGCTGTCCGCTGCCTGCATGCTGGTGTTCTCGCTGCTGTACACGCCCTGCGTCGCGGCAATGGCATCCATACGCAGGGAGCTCGGCTCCAGATGGATGGTTGGCGTCATCCTCTGGCAGTGCGTCGTGGCTTGGGTGGCCGCGTTCATAGTGCATACGATAGGAGTACTTCTGTGAACATCTGGGACATAGTCATCGTGATAGTGATCGCTGCCGCGTTGTTCCTTGCGATAAGGGCTGTCGGCAAGCGTAAAAAGACCGGCGGCTGCGGCTGCGGCTGCGCTGGCTGCAGTTCCCCGTGCGCTCTGAAGCAGACGGAGGAACCGCAGGATAAACAGGACTGACATGCAGACCATACTTTTAGTTGAAGACGACAAAGCAATAACCAGGTCCCTGGCGGAGTTCCTCCTTTCGGAGGGCTTCGAGACCAGAAGCGCCGCAGGCGAAAGGGCGGCGCTTGAGATCCTGGCGTCCGAAAGGCCGGACCTCCTTCTGGTGGATCTGGGCCTTGCAGACGGCAGCGGTTTTTCCGTGTGCAGAGCCGCCAAAGCGCTCAAGCTGCCCGTCATATTCCTTACTGCCCGCAGCGACGAGGACAGTGTGGTAAAAGGCCTTGACATGGGAGACGACTATATCTCCAAGCCGTTCCGCCCGCGCGAGCTTCTCTCCAGGATAAAGAACGTGCTTCGCTACTACGGCGCGGACAGTTCCGTCGTTTCGTTGGGCAGCGGCATCACCGCGGACACGGAAAAAGGCGTAGTCTCCAGAAACGGCGAGCCCATACAGCTCTCCGCTCTGGAATACCGTCTGCTGCTGGTGTTCATAGACAACCGCGGCCGGCTCCTTACCCGCAACAAGTTGCTGGAGGACATCTGGGACATAGCCGGCGACTTCGTCAACGACAACACTCTTACCGTCTACATAAAGCGCCTCCGCGAAAAGATAGAGGAGGATCCGCAGGACCCGAAGATCATCAAGACCATCCGCGGCATCGGCTACAGGATGGACTAGCAGCCGTGGCTGCCGGAGCATTGTACAAATAAGCATGAAACTGTTAAGAAACCGCGAGATACGCGTACAGCTTATGATATGCGCAGCAGCGACAGTCGTTCTGGCGGCTGCAGCTCTTATTGCGGTCAACGGCGCCGCTTCCGGCAGTTCAGCGATTCCCGGGCTGCTTGCCGGCTTATTCGTGCTGATCCTCGGCATCATCCTTACTGCCGTCCAATTCGCGTTCCTGCGGAAAAGATACGCGCTGCTTACGGACATGTCGCGCAGCATAGACCGCATCCTGCACGGTCAGGAGAGCGTGTTCACTGGTTCCGGAGACGAGGGCGAACTGGCCATCCTTCAGAGCGAGATCCAGAAGATGACCGTAAAGCTGCGCGACCAGTCCGACATGCTGCTCTCCGAAAAAGTGCGCCTGACCGACGCCATCGCGGATATGTTCCACCAGATGCGCACGCCTCTTACTTCCATGAACATCCAGCTGTCGCTTCTGGAGGCGGAGGACCTGAGCTACGAAAAGAGGGTGGAGCTGACCAGAGCTCTGCGCAAGCAGATCGACCGCCTGCAATGGCTGACCGAGACGCTGCTCAAAATGTCCAAACTGGACGCGGGCACGGTGGAGTTCCAGCGCGAGCAGGTTAGGGTCCGCACGCTGGTAAACAAAGCCGCGGGTCCCTTCCTTATTCCTATGGAGCTTCGCGGAATGCAGCTGATCACGAGGGTTGGGGACGAGCAGTTTACCGGGGACCTTTCGTGGAGCGCGGAAGCCCTGGGAAACCTTATAAAGAACTGCATGGAGCACACTCCCGAGGGCGGCGCAATAACCATCGAGGCGGAAGAGACCGCCATCTACACGCGCATAACCGTGGAGGACAGCGGGCAGGGCTTCGATCCGTCCGACATTCCTCATCTTTTCGAGCGCTTCTACCGCGGAAGCAATGCCTCGTCCGAAAGCATAGGCATAGGCCTTGCGCTCTGCCGTGCCATAATCGCCCAGCAGAACGGCACCATAAGCGCCGAGAACGCCCCGTCCGGCGGCGCAAGATTCATCATCAAGTTCTACAAGAGCGTCGTGTAGGCGTCATATCAGCTGACTGCGGCCGGTAATATACCGGTCTATTTTATTTCGCGTGTCACTTTGCTGTCACTCCGGGGCTGTAAACTGGAAGTGCAAAAGGGTTATTTGCATACATTCCGTACACATAACAGATAGCTCAAAGGAAGGAAAAAAATGGAGATTTTAAGGATAGAGGGCCTGTCCAAGGTCTACGGCGAAGGAAGCACACAGGTGAAGGCGCTGGACGACGTGTCGTTCTCGGTAGAGAAGGGCGAGTTCCTTGCGATAATCGGACCGTCCGGCTCCGGCAAGTCCACGCTGCTTCATATAATAGGCGGCGTCGACAGACCGAGCAGCGGCAAGGTCTTCATGGACGGGCAGGACGTCTACGCGCAGGACGAAGAAGCGCTGGCGGTGTTCCGCCGCAGGCAGGTGGGTCTCATCTACCAGTTCTACAATCTGATCCCGGTGCTTAACGTCGTGGAGAACATGACCCTTCCGGTGCTGATGGACGGCCGCGAGGTGAACGAGGGCCGCCTGGAGGAGCTCCTGGACATCCTGGATCTTAAGGACCGCAGGAACAACCTCCCAAACCAGCTTTCCGGCGGTCAGCAGCAGAGGGTCTCCATAGGCCGCGCGCTCACGAACGCCCCGGCCGTGGTGCTTGCGGACGAGCCGACCGGCAACCTGGACTCCAGAAACAGCCAGGAGATAGTGGAGCTGCTGAAGCTTTCCAATAAAAAATACGGGCAGACTCTCATCGTAATAACCCACGACGAGAACATTGCGCTGCAGGCGGACCGCATAATCGCCATAGAAGACGGCCGCATAGTCCGCGACGAGCGGATCAGGACCCGCGCCGCGCAGTCCGCTGCACGGACCGAGTAACAGGGACAAAAGGGGAAAGAGATGGATATCTTCAGAAAATACACGAGGAGATCCCTTAAGACGAACCGGTCCAGGACCTTCGTAACGATAATAGGAATAATCCTGTCCATGGCGCTTCTTACCGCCGTCATTGAGGGCGCCTACAGCGGCATTCAGTTTCTCATCCGCGGCGAGATCGAGAGGGCCGGCAGCTACCAGATCTACATATCCGACCTGAATCCGGACCAGTACGTTACCATCCTCAGGGAGCAGGAGATAAAGGAGTCCGCGGAGTGGAAGGAAGTCGGCTGGGCAAAAGTAGATTCCCGGAACGAGGAGAAATCGTATCTGCACATCCAGTCCGTTTCGGACAACTTCCGTGACTTCGTCAAAGTGGACATTACTCAGGGCAGAATGGCCGAGAGCCCGGACGAGATAGTGCTTCCAAACCACCTCGCGACCATAGGAGGCCTGCAGTATAAACTTGGTGACATAATAAATCTTTCTGTCGGGCAACGCGTAATGTCCGACGGAAGCAGAATCGTAGAAGCGGCGGCCTGGAGAGGACCCGAGGAAAAGCTTGCAGACACCGTTGAAAAGACCTACAAAGTGGTCGGTTTCTACGAGCGCCTCGACTACAGCGTGGAGTCCCGCGCCTGCGCAGGATACACCGCGCTTACCTGCGGCGAGCAGACGGCCGGATACATGGGAGTATTCGCGCATCTTAAGCATCCGTCGCGCATCTACGAATACGCGCTGGACCTTGGGCCCGGCTTTGAGTGCCACATCCACACGGATCTCATGACCTACATGGGCACCGTCAGGAACGGCGGCATACAGCGCGTCATCTACGGCTTTGCCGTAATCCTTCTGGTGATGATCGCCTTCGGCTCCATCTCCCTTATATATAACTCCTTCTCCATTTCGCTTTCGGAGAGGACAAGGCAGTTCGGAATACTCAAATCCGTCGGCGCTACAAAGAAACAGCTCCGCGCCGCGGTAATGTACGAAGCGCTGCTGCTCGGATGCATAGGCATTCCAGCCGGTCTCATCATCGGCTGCCTGGGCATAGGCATAACGCTCTACTGCCTGCGCGACGCATTCACCGTATTCATGGGCATAAGCGGCGTCCAGATGAAGCTGGTCATAAGCCCGCTCGCGCTGGTAATATCCGCAGTTCTCTGCCTTATAGTAATATTGATCTCCGCCTGGATCCCGGCGGGCAGGGCGGTAAGGATAGCGCCCATAGAGGCCATACGCCAGAACCGCGACACGAAGATCAGCGGCAAAGCCGTCCGCACTTCCAAGCTTACCCAGAAACTGTTCGGCTTCGAAGGCACCATGGCGGCCAAGAACTTCAAGCGCAACAGAAAGCGCTACCGCATAACCGTAGTGTCGCTGTTCATGAGCGTGGTCCTGTTCATATCCGCCTCCAGCTTCTGCAGCTATCTTACGGACGCGGTGGGCGGCGTGGCTTCCGACGGATACGACATGGACATAGTCTACAAGTCATACAACGGAAGCGGCATGGAAGAAATGCCGAGGGTCTACTCTCTGGTAAAGGATATCAAGGGCGTCAATGACGCCACGTACGCGGAATACGGCGGATCCGTCTTCGAGGTAAGTACGGACGCTCTTACGGATCAGTTCAGGAAGATCCTTGCCGAATACGGTCAGGTGGAGGCCGGCGCTTCTACCGCGAACATAGGCGCTGTCATCGCCTTCGTAATGGACGAGGAGTTCGATAAGATCCTCGCGGAGAACGGCTTGAACAGAAAGGACTACTACGACAAGGCGTCGCCCCGCGGCGTGTTCTACAACCACCTTGTCGACACCTATTACACAGAAAAAGGCAATAAGTGGTTCTCCGCGGAGCCGCTGAGCAATGCTGCTTTCCCGGTGGATCTGACATCCACGTCCTACAGGAGCATGGACGGATACATATGGTACGACTTCCCGAACGCACAGACTGGGGAGACGGAGTACTGGTATTTCCCGGAGGATTACGT
>JAFZRK010000013.1 GCA_017619905.1 Bacillota bacterium | reverse complement strand
GCGCTTCCGCTGCAAAGTATCAGGACGTCAATGTTCTGCGGCATGTCCAGCTCGCTTACGTGGAAGACTTTTACGCCTTCGGTCAGCGGTTTTATCGTTGCGGGATCTCTTCTGGTGTATATGCCGACAAGCTCCATGTCGGGGTTCTGCTTTACAGCGCATTCCACGCCGCGTCCGAGGTTACCGTAACCGAGGACCGCTATCTTTATCTTATCCATTATGTACCTCCATAAAGCTCTTCGGTATTACGTCGTTTGCAGTCATGTTCTCGTAAGTCTGCGGTTTTACAGCCCATTCGGCCAGGCCGTTGTCTATGAACAGGACTCCGGGAATGGGGTTCCTGTTGTAGTTGGATGCCATCGTGTATCCGTAGGCGCCTGTAGAAAGCACCGCCAGAGTATCGCCGGGCTCCAGCACCGGAAGATCGATGTCCCTTATGATTATATCGCCTGATTCGCAGCACTTGCCGCAGATGGTGACTGTCTTTTCGGCCGGGAAGTCCGGTTTGTTTGCGACCCGGGCGGTATACTTTGCGCCGTACAGCGCCGGCCTTATGTTCTCGGTCATTCCGCCGTCTATGGCCGCGTAGTTTCTGAGGCCGGGGATGTCCTTAACGGAACCGACCCTGTAGAGCGTGATTCCCGCCTCCGCTACGACGCTCCTGCCGGGCTCTATCACCAGAGCGGGCATCTCCATGCCGTGCTCCATGGCGAACGCTTCTATGGTCTCTCTCACAGGGTCAAGGAAGAACGCGAACGGCTTTCTTTCCTCGGTCGTATAAGTTACACCGAAGCCGCCGCCAAGGTTGAGCTCCTTGATCCAGTAGCCGTAAGATGTGTATATCTTTTCAGCCAGTTTCAGCGCTTCAGCCGTTGCCGCCAGGTATCCGTCGTTCTCGAACAGCTGCGAGCCGATGTGGAAGTGCAGCCCCATGAATTCCACGTATCTGGAGTCCAGCGCCGCCTTTACGTAGGGGAGGATTATATCGTCGTCCAGCGGGATCCCGAACTTGGAATCCTTCTTGCCGGTTATGATATAGTCGTGCGTATCCGCCTTAACGCCCGGGGTTATGCGGAACAGGACCTTTATCTTCTTTTCTTTTGCCGCGCAGATCTCTTCCAGCATGGCGAGCTCCTGCAGACTGTCGATTATGATGCGTCCGATGCCGTACTCAACTGCCAGTTCCAGTTCTCCGCGGCTCTTGTTGTTGCCGTTGAGCTCTATGCGCTCGGCAGGGAAGCCCGCCATGATCGCAGTATAGAGCTCTCCGCCGGACACGACGTCCGCGCAGATTCCCTCGTACTGCAGAAGCTTGAACATGGCAGTGCAGCAGAACGCTTTGCAGGCATAGGCAATGCGGTTCTTCTGGTACTTTTCCGTGAACGCTTCCTTAAGCTCTCTTATGCGGGACTTGATGACGTTCTGAGAATACGCGTAGACCGGCGTTCCGAATTCTGCCGCCAACTGCGTAAGGTCGCAGCCGTCGTAGCAGAGTATGCCGTCCTTTACTTCCATTAGTTCGGTGTTCATGATCAGCTCCGTTTCCGTGCCGCTGTAAGCACATATCGCTGTTTTTTATGATGAACAATAAAAAATATGCCTGATATTTTATCATCTTCCGACAAAATGCTCAAGCATATTATGTTTGTTTAAGCAGCTGGTTTTATTCTTTTAATGCATTAGCTTCTCTGCTTTTATTGCAGCGCTTTTACTAATAGAACAACTGATCGATCCGAACGGTCTCTCCGGCGGGAGTAGCAACCTCGTACAGGTATCCGTCGCTGACGCATTCTCCTGTGACAGTGTTAAGAGCCTTAAGGTAATACCTGTGGGTATACCCGATGTTATCCTTCGCTTCGATCGCCAGGGCGTAGTTGTGAACTTCGTTCGAGTTGAACGAGTCTCTGAATACGTAATCATAAGAACCCATATAGGGGTCGGGCATGTTCGTCCAGTTTATTTCTGACGAAATGTCCTTTTCCGCTGTTACTTTTCCGTCGACGATGGTAATGAGTTTAATGCTTTCTTTCAGGAAGTTGGAATAGCCGGTCTTGGATATCAGCTCTATATGCCCGTCCCAGTTGACCGCGGTCTTTCCGTCTGCATTGGTCACGGTGTTGTTGAGCGTGGTCACGGACTGGATGAACGGCATGTACTGCAGGCGCAGCTCCTTAAGGCGGAAGAACTCTACCGGCTCGGTACGTGTGATTCCGTCCTGCTTTATGATCAGCGTTGAAGTATTGTAATAGTTCAGTATGTCCAGGACCAGGTTCCCTTCGTACTCATGGCCGTCGCCATCACGGCCGTCTCCGCCGGCAAGGTTAAGAGGATAGGTCTCCCCGTTGATACTGATCGATAATTCTGTATCCGCAGAAGTCGCTTTGGGGATCACGCGGAAATGCACATGCGCGTATCTACCTTCATCCAGGACGCCGCAAGTCATATATGCGTCGCTGAACAGCGACGTCTGTTTGCTTATCTGGCTGCTTATGCTGTTCAATCCATTCACGAGCTGTATCTTGGTGTTGTTCAGATCATTGATCAGTTCGTCGACTTTCGTGTTGAGGTCCGCTATCCTTATCATAGTGATTCCAAGAGCGACGATCAGAACGATAACAAGAATGTTCCTTGTGACGTTTGCGGGCTCCGGACCGGCGGACCTGTCGGCGCCGTCTTCCTTTTTAAGGGCGCGGTTTATCCTTATGCGATAGATTATGTAGTATATAACTGCAAGGACCGCTGCGATCAGCAGCACCTCCAGCAGTATGCTTATGGATGCGAGTTTTCCGCTCATATCTTTCACCTCGGCGCTTAAAAGCGCTTATATCCCAATAGATCTTTTGAATGCAGCGTAGTAGCTGCGTGTAACTTCCACACGGTCGGAGTTCTTCATGGTAAGAACGAACTTCTGCGAGAACGACGGCCGTATGTCCTTTATCTGTTTCTTGTTGACGATCACGGAATTGCTTATGCGTACGAACTGCTTCGGGTCCAGCATCATCTGCAGCTGATACAGACGGTCGTTCGTCTGCCATACGTCTTCCATGCCGTGGACCTCCGCGCTGTGGCCGAAGGCCTCGATGTAGACGACGTCATCGACGCTGATGTGCAGCCGCGATCCGTCTTCTCCGAACTCACGGACAGACAGACGGCTTACATATCTGTCTGTCTCGGTAAGCACAAGTCCGGAAGAGTCGTCGATCTCTATTCCTTTGTCCGTCAGCTCCTTTGCTATCTCTTCGTAGCGTTCTTCGCTGACTGCAAGTTTTATCTTCAAGAGGCCTCCTGCGGCGGACGGCAGCTTTCCCGTCCTGTCCGGCTTTAGTGTAAACTAACAGCGCCGGAAAACGCAAGTATATGGACACAGAATGCATGAAATGCTTCGCGGATTGCAGGAACCCGGGTCATTCAAAGAATTGAGGAACTCTGTCAAGGAAAAACCTTGACAGTAGTGAAATCTCTGTTATAATATGCGCGTTATGTCAAGAGATTCGTTCGAGATAAGCGTTTTATATGATTTCTACGGCCCGCTGCTTTCCGAGAAACAGCAGCGCTTTACAGAGCTCTATCACAACGAGAACTGCTCGCTTACGGAGATCGCGGAGGCGGAAGGCGTAAGCAAGCAGGCCGTTTCGGAAGGGCTCAGGAGAGCTGAAAAGGCGCTGATCAACTACGAGGAAAAGCTTGGCCTTGTCGCAAGGTGGAAGAGAGAGAACGGCATTCCGGCCGTTGACAGATAAGATATGGCATTCGAATCGTTAAGCGACAAACTGAATATAGCATTCAAGAAGCTGCGCGGCAAAGGCGTCATCTCCGAGGCGGACATAAACGAAGCCATGCGCGAGATACGCTTCGCGCTCCTGGAGGCGGACGTAAACTACAAGGTTGTCAAGGAATTCGTCGCGACCGTAAAGGAAAAGGCGCTGGGCGAGGACGTTCTTAAGAGCTTGACCCCCGGCCAGCAGGTCGTAAAGATCGTAAACGAAGAGCTTACGCGCCTTCTTGGCGGTACAAGCAGCAAACTTACTTACAGTTCCTCCGGATTTACCACCATTATGCTGGCAGGTCTTCAGGGAACAGGTAAGACGACCACCGCTGCAAAGCTCGCGTCCTACCTTAGAAAAGAAGGCAAGAAGCCCATGCTGGCGGCCTGCGACATCTACAGGCCCGCAGCCATAGATCAGCTGGAGATAGTCGGCAATCAGGTAGGCGTTCCGGTCTATACGGACAGGAACAACAGGGACGCCGCGGACATCGCGCTTGCGGCTAAGAAGGAAGCGGAGCGCAGAGGACTCAACGTCCTTATCATAGATACCGCCGGACGTCTGCACATAGACGAGCAGCTCATGGACGAGCTCAAGTCCATAAGAAAGGCCGTCAAGCCGCACGAGATACTGCTGGTGGTGGACGCCATGACCGGTCAGGACGCTGTGAACGTTGCGCAGACCTTCCACGAACAGCTCGGTATAGACGGCATAATCATGACCAAGCTGGACGGCGACACCAGAGGCGGCGCTGCGCTGTCCGTAAGGGAAGTCACCGGCAGACCCATCAAGTTCATAGGCATGGGCGAAAAGCTGGACGCTCTGGAAGTGTTCCACCCGGACCGCATGGCCGGCCGTATCCTGGGCATGGGCGATGTGCTGTCGCTGATCGAAAAGGCGCAGGAGAGCGCGGATCTTGAGAAGGCGGCGGAGCTGGAAAAGCGCCTTGCGAAGAACAAGTTCACGCTGGAGGATTTTCTGGATCAGATGGGCCAGATACGCGGAATGGGCGGTCTTACCAAGGTCCTGGACATGATACCCGGAGGAAACAAGGTCTCCGAAGAGCAGATAGACCAGGGCGAAAGGGATTTCCGCCGCATGGAAGCCATAATCCGCTCCATGACTAAGGAAGAGCGCGCGGAACCCTCGCTGCTGAACGCGAGCCGCAGAAAGCGCATAGCTGCCGGTTCCGGCACCACTGTGACCCAGGTCAACCAGCTCATCAAGAAATACGAAGACACCAAGAAGCTGATGAAGCAGTTCAACAGCGGCAAGATGGGAAAACGCGGACGCATGTTCGGCATGAGATAAAAAAGTTATCAATATAGTTTTCAAAACAATTTAGATCATAAACTTAGGAGGAAAAAATGGTTAAGATCAGACTTAAGAGAATGGGAGCTCACAAGAAGCCCTTCTACAGAGTAGTAGTTTCCGACGCAAGGGTCACCCGCGACGGTCAGTGCATCGAAGAGATAGGCATCTACGATCCTCTCACCGATCCGGCAACGATCCAGATCGACGCTGAAGCTGCTAAGAGGTGGCTCGCCAACGGCGCTCAGCCCACCGATACCGCAAGGGCTCTTCTGAAGAAGGCCGGCGTCATCGAGTAGTCGGAGGGAAAGATGCTCAGTTTAGTAGAAACGATTGCAAAGGCGCTGGTCCGCGATCCGGACGCCGTGCGTGTTTCTGAGTTGGGCGAGAAGGACGGCTCCATAGTAATAGAACTCAGAGTCGCTCCGGAAGACATGGGCAAGGTGATAGGGCGCCAGGGGCGCATCGCCAAAGCTCTGAGGACCGTCGTAAAGGCAGCCGCTCAGAAACAGGATAAGAAATACATCGTGGAGATAGTATCCTGATGAAAAAGGTCGCATTGGGGCGGGTGACCGCCCCCGTAGGGATCAAAGGAGAGATACGCGTTTACCCATATCTGGAGCAGGCGCGTTTTTCTGATATAAAGAAGGTGGTTCTGCAGGGCGAAGGAGAGTGCGAACTGCAGTATTTCCGCGCGAACGGAAAGATGCTGGTCGTTAAGCTCAGCTGCTGTTCCGACAGGAACACCGCCGAAACGCTCAGGAACAGGGAACTGTACCTTCCGGAAGGGCAGGACCTGGATCTTGGCGCGGACACATATTTCGTGGACGACCTTGTGGGGCTCAACGTCCGCACGGAGGACGGCAGGGAAGTCGGAACTCTTAAGGAAGTCCACAGCAGGAGCGCTCAGGATCTGTACGAGATAGAAAAGCCGGACGGCAGCAGTTTTCTTATGCCCGCTGTTAAGGAATTCGTGCTGAAAGTGGACAAGACAGAAGGCGTAATGACCGTAAAGATACCGGAAGGACTGGAAGACCTATGAAGATAACGGTCCTTACACAATTCCCGGAGATGTTCGAAGGCGTGCTCGGAACGAGCATGCTCGGTCGGGCTGCCGACAAAGGATTGTTGGAAACAAGAGTTATTAACATAAGAAATTATTCCGTTGATAAACATCGCAAGACGGACGACACTCCTTTCGGAGGCGGTTTCGGCATGGTGATGACTCCTCAGCCGGCATTCGACGCTCTCAAAGCGGTCGGCGCCGAGGGTAAACGCATACTCTACATGTCCCCGAGAGGCCGGATCCTGGACAAAGCATTGGCTTCGGAACTTGCTGCGGAGGAGGAGTTCTTCATCCTCTGCGGCCACTACGAGGGCATAGACCAGCGCATCATAGATGCCTGGAACATGGAAGAGGTATCGATCGGCGATTACATACTGACCGGCGGCGAACTTCCGGCAATGGTCCTCATAGACTGTGTCGCCAGACTTATTCCGGGGTGCCTTTCAGACGACGAGGCGGCTGTCGAAGAGTCCGTCTACAGCGGTCTTCTGGAAGCCGATCAGTACACCAAACCGCGGGAATACGAAGGTCTGGAGGTCCCGGAGGTCCTGTACAACGGCAACCATAAGCTGATACATCTGTGGCAGTACGAGAACTCCCTGCGGCTCACCAGGAGCCGGCGTCCGGACCTGTTCGAAGCATATCTTAAAAAAGACAAGACGCTTTCGAAAGAAGAAAAAAAGATACTAGATAAAGTATTTTTAGAATACTAGATGTTGAACATCTAGTATTTTTTTGTTAGAATGTCTCGTATGGAAGAGAAGAAAAAGAGCCGTTTGCCTCTTATAGCGATAATTATATTTGTTCTGGTACTCGCGGCTCTTTACGCTTACCTCTACATCCTGCCTGGAATCAAGGATTCCAGGACGGAACGCTCCGTTGTCTACTACACAAGGATTCAGGACCAGAAGGAGTCCATGTGCGTCGTGCTCCGGAAGGAACAGGTAGTAAACAGCGGCGGAGCAGGCAGTGTCAGCTACTTTGCGGAGGAAGGCGTAAAGGCCAGAAAACGCACTAAGATAGCCGACGTATACACCGGCGGGGAGCGCAGATCGCTCACTGCTCCTGCCACCGGCTTTTTGAGTTTCTACCTTGACGGATACGAAGAGACGCTGGATCCGGATCTCTTCGCTGAACTGGACATAACGGAGATAGCGGGCACCAAGTTCGCAGATCCGGAAGGAAACAGACCGTCTGACGTGGACGGAGACGTCCCGGTGTTCAAGATAGTCAGCAGCGATGTCTGGTACGTGCTCATAATCGAACCGCTGACCTCCGCTTCGGAGTATTCGCTGGGCAGCAGTCTGTCGATAGTTTTTCCGGACGGAACGGCAGTGCCGGCTGTGGTCGACAGCTTCCGCGACGACGGCTCGTACAGGGCGTTCCTCGCGAGCGTCAGCCGGTATTACGAAAAGTCTCCGCAGATCAGGAGCTTTACAGGCAAGGTAATCAGCTCCGTGTACGAAGGGCTCATGGTCCCGACGGACTCCATAGCAACCAACGGCGAGAACAT